>CAZVYV010000209.1:0-5759 GCA_964630985.1 uncultured Occallatibacter sp. | reverse complement strand
AGGTGCCGATCGATCCGCAGTTAGCGGCGCGGCGATCCGCTCTGCTTGAGCTTGCGGCGGGCCATCGCATGTTCCGTTCGGCAATAAGTGACGTCTCCGATAAGCGAGACAAATTGGCCCGGCTCCCGCGGCTTGTTCTCGGCCCACGGCGCGACGAACCCCGCGTGGCTACAGTCGCTCGGCTGTATCTCGACGCGGTCGACGGGACGTTTTCGGCGTCGACTTTTCACGAGTTCATCCAGGCAGTCCAGTCGCATGAACCATTGAACGTCGACGAATTATGGAGCGTCGGCACACTTCTCAAATTCGCCTTGCTGGAATTGATTTTGAAAGAGGCATTGGATCTTCTCCGCTCGCCCGGCAAAGTCTCCGTTCCTTTGCTGTTGGCTCATATAAAAAGCCTCCAATCCATCAGCAATGCGGACTGGGCCTATCTCATCGAGCCGCTTATCGTTTTTGACACATTTCTTCGCCAGGATCCCGCAAACACCTTCGATCAGATGGACTTTGAAACTCGCGAGCTCTATCGCAAGCGCATCGCGTTGGTTGCACGCCGCTCCGATTGCAGCGAGACGGAGGTAGCGCAAGCCGCGCTCGAGCTCGCCCGTGAGGGAAACGAAGCGGAATCGGCCGAACCGCGTTTGCAAATTCGCCGTGCACACGTTGGCTACTACCTAATCGGAAATGGATTTCACCATCTCGCTTCCCGCGTCGGCTTTCATCCATCTTTTGCCTGGCGGGCGCGCGTGTTTGTGCGCGACAACGGCGAAGATATTTTCCTCAGCGGCATTCAGCTCTCAACATTGCTGTTCATCGCTGCCGTTCTATTTCCGGCGCTGTCTGCAGTCTCGGGACTGCTCGGTTTGGCATCGATTATTCTTTTCCTCCTGCTTCCCGCAACGCAGGACGCTGTGGACCTTGTCAACATCGCCATCACGGCTTTCTTCGATCCCGAGGCGCTGCCGAAGCTGGATCTCAGCGGGGGTGTTCCGCCCGACTTCGCCACTCTTGTCGCGGTTCCCACTCTGTTAATCAATGAGAAGCAGGTGCGCAAGCTGGTCAATGACCTCGAGGTGCGCTTTTTGGCCAATCGCGATAGTAACGTTCACTTCGCGCTCCTCACTGACCTGCCCGATTCCGTCAGCTACCCTCACGAAAAGGACTCGCATCCGCTTGTCGATCTCGTATCGTCGCTCATAACGGAGTTAAACGAAAAATATCAATCGGCCCGCAATGGAGTTTTCCTTCTGCTGCATCGTCACCGTATTTACAACACGCGGCAGGGCGTGTGGATGGGTTGGGAACGCAAGCGTGGAAAGCTCCTCGACCTGAACAAGCTTCTCGCCGGCGAATTCGATGCGTTCCCTATCAAGATCGGACCGATTGAGGCGCTTCACGGCATCCGCTACGTACTCACGCTCGACAGCGACACGCAACTTCCCCGCGGCACGGCGGCGCGCCTTATCGGCGCCATTGCCCATCCCCTTAATCAAGCCGTCGTCGATCCCGCGCGCCGCATGGTCACTTCTGGCTTTGGAATCCTGCAGCCTCGTATCGCTGTTTCCATCCAATCCACAATGCGCTCACGGCTCGCCGCGGTCAATTCGGGCCAAGGGGGCCTCGATATTTATACCCGCGCCATCTCCGACGCCTATCAGGATCTCTTTGGAGAGGGCATCTTCACCGGCAAAGGGATCTATGAGGTCGAGGCACTGCACACCGTGCTCAACCACCGTTTTCCCCGCAACGCGCTTCTCAGCCACGACCTGATCGAAGGCGCTTACGCGCGCGTGGGCCTTGCCACGGATATCGAGTTCGTCGAAGATTACCCCTCCCAAACCAGCGCCTACATGCGCCGCAAACACCGCTGGGTCCGCGGCGATTGGCAAATCGCCCAGTGGATGTTTTCTCGCGTGCCGGAAGAGTCAGGTGGACGGGCCACCAATCCTATCTCTGCCATTTCACGCTGGAAAATCCTCGACAACCTGCGCCGTTCGCTGGTCGAGCCATCCATCTTCGCTCTCTTTATCGCCGGCTGGCTTCGTTTGCCGGGCGGACCGCTGTATTGGACCGTAATCACCCTGCTGCTTTTGTTCTTTCCCGCCGTCGCTCAACTCGCATTTGCGCTTGGCCGTGCGTTCATCGGCGAACAGCAGGGACAGATCAGGGAGGCGATTTCGGGATTTCAGCGCGCTGCCCTCGTGGTTGTGGTCCGTCTTGTCTTCTTGCCGCACGAGACTTTGCTCGCCTTCGATGCCATCGTTCGATCTCTCGTCAGGCGATTCATCACCGGCGAGCGCCTGCTGGAATGGGAAAGCGCCGCTCAAGACGAATTGCAGGCGTCAGCGCGTCCGCATGTTGACTGGTATCTCGCCGCTACGCCGCTTGTGGCGATGAGCCTCGCGGTACTGATTTTGCTGTTTGCCGCGCACCACTCGGCGATTCTTTGTGCCACGCCTGTTCTCCTCTTATGGGCGCTCGCCACACCCATTACCATTTGGCTCAATCGCGCCCCGCGCGGCCAGCAGCCCATCGATCGCAGAGATCGCGACTATCTGCTTGCACACGCGCTCCGCATCTGGCGCTACTTCCGAGAATTCGGCGTCGAGCGCCATAACTTCCTGATCCCCGATAACGTGATGGAGAAGGGTTGCCAGGAGGCGCCTCGTGTTTCGCCTACCAATATCGGCTTGCTGCTCAATGCGCGCCAGGTCGCATGCGAGATTGGATTCCTGACCGCTCCCGAGTATGCCGCGCTCACCGGCAGGACACTTCGAACCATCGAGCGCATGCAAAAATTCCGCGGCCACCTCTTCAACTGGTACGACACTGAAACGCTAGCCCCGCTCGACAAATCTCCGTTTGTCTCCTCTGTTGACAGCGGCAATCTTGTGGCTTCGTTTTTTACTCTTTATGCCGGCACACGTGCTCTGGCCAATAAGCCTTTGCTGCGCACCGAGATCTTCTCTGGACTGCGCGCGCACCTTTGCCTGTTGCGGAACGTGAAACATCTTCCCGACGCCCTTGCGCGGATCAAGACCCCGATTCCCTCCGCGGAAACTGCGGAGTGGATTGCGTGGCTCCTTGTTGCGCAAACGGCGCTGGCCGAAGGAACTGAATCCGCGCGCGAGCTGCATCGTGACACTTGGTGGATTGAAGAGACCCTGAACCGAGTCAACGCGGTTCTTGCCCTGTTCCACCAATATCTGCCCTGGTTCCTACCCGAATTCGCTCCTCTGCTTTTGCGGCTCCAACCGGACCAGGGTGAAAGGCCGACCGAACTCTCTCTGGATGACTCCCTGCGTTTTGCCGCAGAATTGCAATCGATGTTGACCGGCGCGCGCGAATTGGTTACCGGCGATCCCTCGCTTCAGCACCTAGCTGCGCGTCTGCATGAATCGCTCTCAACCGCGATCGAGAATCTACGCGCGCTCTCCGAGGATCTGGGCAAGGTTGAACGCACTGCCGAGCGGCTCGCGCAGGAGACAGAGTTTGGTTTTCTCGTCGACCCCTACCGCCAGATCCTTTCCATTGGCTACGAAATGGGAAAGAAGAAGCGGCATGAAGCCTGCTACGACCTCGTCGCATCCGAGGCGCGAATCGCCACATTCCTCGCCATCGCCCGCGGCGATCTTCTCCAACAGAGCTGGGGCAAGCTTGGCCGCGATCATACACGCGCTCATGGCCGCTTTCTTCTTCTTTCCTGGTCCGGAACTATGTTCGAATACCTCATGCCCGCACTGTGGATGCGCAGCTACCCCGACACGCTGATTGCACGCACGCAGAATGCGTGCGTCTACGTACAACGTGCTTTCGGCAGCTCGCTCGGCATTCCCTGGGGTGTTTCGGAGTCCGCATCGTCAAAAAAGAACGACCGCGGCGATTACCACTACTTTGCCTACGGCCTGCCCAGCGTCTCCCTTTGGCCCGAAGCGTCCGCCGGGCCAGTCATTTCACCCTATTCCACTTTCCTCGCGCTCACCGTTGATCCGGCTGAAGCTCTGGGCAACCTTCGCCGCATGGAGTCGGCAGGTTGGGTGGGTCCCTATGGCTTCTATGAGGCAGCAGACTACTCAATCTCTTCGCGCAAACCAGTCGTCGTGCGCGAGTGGATGGCTCATCATCTGGGTATGTCGCTGCTGGCCGTCGCCAATTCGCTCCGCAATAACGTGGTCCAGCAATGGTTCCACGCGCACCCGATGATCCAGGCTACCGATCTGTTGCTGCAGGAAATTCCTATTAGCGTATCAGTACTCAAAGCCCGGCTCGAGGATTTGGCTCCGATTCATTTTTCTACTGACGCCGCCGTGCCCGAAGTGTCGCGCGGCGCTACGGCTGCACTTTGATCAGCGCGAGCTCGTTGGCAGTCAGCTTGATCTGAAGCTTTCCTGCGATGAGAGTTTCCTCGAAGGGCGGCGGCAGCGCGGTCTCTCGATTCAGCTGCTCCACCTGATCCGGCGTCGGATCCACAGGTTTTCCCATCGCGGCATATTTCGCCAGCACGTTTCCATGATCTGCATCGACTTCCTGTATGCTCACACGCGCATTTGATGGCACATGCCGAAACTCCAGGTCGACCGTCTTCTCCGATGGCGGTTGATCTGGATCGACGAGATTCCACGCAGCCACCTCGACTTCGCCGTTCGCGCTCTGGGTGGCGATCACATCGGTTGCCGGGTTCGTCAGCCGCTCGCTGCCCAGCTCGTGCAGTAGTTGGAAGGCATAATAGCTAGGCTTGTTGATACCGCCCTTGGCGCGCAATCCGAATATTCCAGTGAACGGTTTCGGGATCGGCCCCGACTCTTCAAAGACGTCAGAGAAGGTCCAGAGCGACATCATCTCAGTTAAGCCGTCGCATTGGCGCACCGTGTTCGCGAGTGCAGGCCCCATAAAAATGGTGTCTCGCGCGTCCATCATTCCCTGCACATTCCATTCCGATATGAAGAGCGGAAGATTGGGCGTGGCCGATGCCTTGACCTCATCGCGCACTTTCTCCACAGCCCGGCAAACGCGCTCATCCATGGGAATTTGATCGCTTGTTCCGAAGAGGTCTTCGACTGTGTCGTCCGCATAGGCATGCGTAGACACAAAGTCAACCGGAACATGGTTCGCGGCAGTAAAGCTGAGAAAGTCGCCGACCCAGGCCGCGGCCGCGGTCGCCGGCCCTCCCACGCGCAGCCGTGAGCTCACACTTTTCAGATCGCGTGCTGTGTGAGCATAGAGATCGAAGTAGGATCGCTCGCGCGGAATTCCATTCCAAAAATCGATATTCGGTTCGTTCCACACTTCGAAGTACCACTTCGAGACCTCGTCGATTCCGTACCGTTCGATTAGGTGCTGCGCGAAGTGCCGGATGAGGTCATCCCATCGGTCCATGCTCTTCGGCGGGGATACATTCGGCTTGTACCAGAACGGATGCAGCGCGTCCGGATTGAACGCAAGCTTGCGCGGCATGAAGCTGATCTCCACATAGGGCCGCACGCCGTTCTTCAGCAGCCCATCGTAGATCTGATCGACATAAGCGAAGTTATAAACCGGATTGCCGTGCTCATCCTCGTTGTACACGCCAACCTCGTCGTGCAGGATGGCGTGGAATCGCACATACTGGAAATCCGCGACCCGCTTCACTGCGCTCAGGTCGTCGCGATAGCTCTCGCGCAACGTGAGAATCGCGCGCCCGGAGCCAAACATCTGTTCCCAATAGTGTGGAAAGGGGGTGTGCGGCCCCTGCGCGTCGATCTCAACTGTCTCCTGCGCTT
>CAZVYV010000208.1:0-5765 GCA_964630985.1 uncultured Occallatibacter sp. | reverse complement strand
CGGGCTGCTCCTGCCAGTGAATCCATCCGCCGAGCGGATCGTTGAGAGGGACATCATCTTCTGTAACGAGCGTGCGGCTGGCGGAAGTTGAACCGAGAGCGCGAAGGCTGATGCCTTGCGAAGTGGGATTGGCGACGAGCGAGCCGGAACGGCGAAAGAGCTCGACGCCGGGGAGTTGGCGCAACTGGTCATCGAATGTAACGCCGGCGGTGGAGCGCAGCGCTTGCGGGGTGAGCAGGCGGGTGGTGACGGGGCTCTCTAAAACGCCGAGCGGCGCGCGATAGGCGGTGACGGTGACCTGTTCGGTATTCATGATCGGAGCGGGCTTGGTGACCGGCGCAGGTTGGGCCGGCTGGGACGCGGGGGCAGGCTGCGGCGGGGACTGAGCTGTGATCAATGGCGAGAGCGAAGCAGCGAGAAGCATCGCGCAAAACGTCGCATTGAGTGGGATCTGCCGCATAGTTGAACTCTTAAGGTTGGGGAAAGGTCTACTCAACCATTGTGATGCAGGCGAACGGGATTTTGCGAGACGAACGGCAACGGCGAGCGGTGTTATATTCCGTTTCAGCCGGAGATTCAGGGGTTCCACGCATGGTTGACGCGCTGCGATCGAGGAGGGATGCGAAGTGAGTTCGCGAAAGTATCCCGCGAAGGGCGCGCAGGTAAAACGCAAGGAAGACGGCCTGTCGGGACAGGTGTATGTGAGCAGCCCGACGACCGACCTGGTGGCGGTGCGCTGGCAAAAAGAAGATGAGACTGGGACGCTGCTCTATGACATCGATCAATTCAGTCGTGAATGGGAATTGGCGCGAAAGGGGAGCGCGTGGTGGCAGGTGGCCGCGGCTTCCATTGCGGTTGTTGTCCTGTGCGGGATCGGGATCTGGCTGGGATTGAGAGCATGGGAAGCCTGGCGCGCCGACAGGGTAGCGGCTGCGGACAGGCGGCAGGTGGACACCAACCCAAGAACAACCGACGACGATGGAGCGCAGGCCGAGCGGGCATGCTCGAGAGGCGCGGATCAATATCTAAGTTCGGTTGCGGACAAAGGGTTCAGATGGGCTTACGGAGCCACTCCGGATGAGCGGTTTAGCGATCAGATCGCGGTTCACGTAGCGCCGGGAATTACAACGAGCGTATCGGACAAGTTGCTGCTGGAGGACTCGACCGGCGTGTTCAAGCGCGTTGAACTGGTTTGCAGCTACGACAGCGACAACAATAAGGTACTGCGCTATTGGATTGCGGAAAACGATGAGTAGCGGGCAGTGGCCGCGGCAGGAATACGGAACATCAAGCGAGTTAAAAGTTCAAAATTCAGCGCTGGGGCAGTGCTGGATGTACGCTCGACGCGGCTGCGCCCGTGGAACCTGGCTGCGGCGCGTCGCCTGCAAGCGCGGCACGCACTTGTTTGGGCGCGGATGCGACTGGCAGTGCCGATGCCTGCTGAGGAACGGCCGGAGTCACGCTTGAACTGGCGGTGCGCGGCTGGACATTTGCCTGCGGCGCCATGACGACAGGTTGCGCTGCAACCGCTGGCGCGGGGATGACGGGGCTGCCCTGGAGCGATTTCTGACTTGAGCCTGAGGACGCGGATTGCATTGGATTGGATGCCGCGGGTCTCGCAGTGCTTGGCGAGGGCTTGGGAGCTGAGGCTGCCTGCATCGGCCTGGGGGCAGCAGCGGGCGCGGAAACCGGATTGCCGGGGTCGGACGGCGCAGTGGATTCGGTCGCGCCGGGATCGTCTGATTCGGATGGAGGCGGGACCGACAAATCCTGGGTCTGGTCGGCGCCGGTTGCGTGGGAGGGCGGCGACAAGACTTCAGTGATGCGGACAATGCCGGCGAAGCTAATCACGAGCATGATCGCGGCCGCAGGAACCCAGATCATTGCGCTGCCTGCGGTTGCTGAAGCAAAGCTCACGAGTCGCAACCGTGTGCGCTCCCAGAATCTGGGCATGGCGGGCTCGGCCGCCGGCTTCTTCCGGTCTGCCGGAGCGGAACTGTCCGATTCCGGCGCCAGGCGAAGGCCGGCGAATTCCCTGCTCTTCCGAGGTTGCCCAGCAGCTTCACCAGCGGCGGAAGCGACGGGAACATCGACGGCGGCCGCGGCGCGCACATTCGACTGCGGAACCAACTGGAGAGCGGTGATGACCTGGGCCACCATGGCAGCGTCAACCTGCCTGGACTTGAGCTTGGAGCACAGCGCGAGCGATTTATAGCAAAGGTTGTTGATGACGCGGGGAGTTCCCTGGCTGGCTTCCGCGATCAACTTGATGGCGTCTTCAGCGAAGAGCGACCGGCCAAGATACCCCGCCATCTTGACGCGGTAGTCGATGTAGCCGGCAATCTCCTCCGCCGAAAGCGGATCGATGTGGCAGACCGTGGAGATGCGCTGGCGGAGTTGGATGAGAGAAGACTGAAGCAACTTGCCGGAGAGCTGCGGCTGGCCGGAGAAGACGACCTGGATGAGCTTGCCGCGCGAGTTTTCAAAGTTGGTGAGGAGGCGAACGCGCTCGAGCACGGCTTCAGAGAGATTTTGTGCCTCGTCAATGACGATGACGAATTTGCGCCCGGCGATGTTTTCTTTGATGAGAGCTTCGCTCAGCTGATCGTGCATTTCAGCGCTGCCCTGCGCGGGCGTGATGCCGAGATCGCGCAGAACGTAGGCGACAAACTCGCGCGGCTCGCAAGTGGCGTCGAGATCAAAGAGAAATACGACACGGGCGGATTCGCGAACGTCTTCAAGGAAGCGAAACAGCAGCGTTGTCTTCCCCATTCCGGGGGGCGCAATCATGGCCGTGAAACCGCGGTTGCTTGAGAAGCCCTCTTCAAGCGCTTCAAGCGCCTGCTGATGTGTGCGGCTGAGAAACAGGCAGCGCGGATCGGGGCTGAATCCGAACGGTTCTTCCTTAAATCCGAAATATTGAGACAACATGATGCAAACCTCCAACCTACAGCGGTGCAGCAGGCACCGGTTCACCGCGAGCTAAGAAACTCAAGCGGTACCCGGAAAGATGGACTCATCTTAATTGGAATTCGCCGCTACTTATGGGCTCAGAACCAATACGGTTAATGTCACTTAGGGGCCCGGACGGAGTTCGGTTTGGAGGCAGTGTGAAGCTTCCAGCTCTCAGCTTTCTCTTGAGGAGCGGCCCGAGTCAGTGGGCCAGTGGGGGCTTGGGGAGCGGACGGCTGCGGCTGGATCGGAGGCGGGAATCAGTTTGGCTAGGAGCCGGGCCGCCGTCAGGCCGGAGGGAGGAATGCGAAGATCGGGCGCAATTTCGGCGAGGGGGACGAGGACGAAAGCACGCTCGGCGAGGCGCGGATGAGGGATTTCGAGGCTGGGTTCGGTGAGGATGTGATCGCCGTAGAGGAGGATGTCGAGGTCGAGGGTGCGTGGGCCGTTCTGGATGGAGCCAGCGCGATCGCGGCCGAATAGGCGCTCGATGGAGAGAAGAGCGTTGAGGAGAAGATGTGGCTCGAGGTCGGTTTCAAGGGCGATGACGGCGTTGAGGAAACGGGGCTGATCGGCGAAACCGACCGGCTCAGTGGAATAGAGAGAGGAACACGCGACGACGCGGCCGAGCGAGGCGATTTGCTGGAGGGCTGCTGCGAGGGTGGCATCGGGAGGGCCGGCGGAGCTGGGCAGGTTGGCACCGAGGGCGATGGTTGCAACGGGCATTGCAACAAGGGTAGCAAGTTAGCGGGTCGGCGAGTCGACGGCGCGCACGTTGGCAAGTTTGCGAATCGGTTGGGATAAAAGGTGGAGACGAAAAGCCCAATAATGATTTCCACATCAGGATTTGAATGGGTTGAAGTGCGGCTCACATCTCAAGCAGTAGGACGCGGATTCCAAGGCTATGGAGGAAACGATGATTGCTGTTACCGGAATTACGGGCAATGTGGGTGGAGCAGTAGCGAACAGTCTGCTGGCAGCCGGATTAAGCGTGCGCGCGGTTGTGCGCGAGGAGCGGAAAGGCGAGGAGTGGAAGCGGAGAGGGTGCGAGGTTGCCGTTGCCGATATTCACGACGCGGAGTCGCTTAAGAAAGCATTCGCTGGAGTTGAAGGCGTGTTCGTGATGGTGCCGCCTGTTTTCGATCCGAAGCCTGGGTTCCCGGAGGCGAAATCGATGGCTGCGGCGCTGCGGGCGGCGCTGGAAACGGCGCTACCCGGGCGAGTGGTATATCTGTCGACCATCGGTGCGCAGGCAACACGGGAGAACTTGCTAACGCAGCACACGATTATCGAAGAGGCGCTGAGGGGAGTCGGCGTGCCGATCACGTTCTTGCGGCCGGGGTGGTTCATGGAGAACTTTTCGTGGGACGTGACACCGGCGCGTGAGAAGGGTGTGATTCCGAGTTTCCTTCATCCGTTGGACAAGGTGTTTCCGATGGTTGCGACGGAGGACATCGGTCGCGTGGCGGCCGAGCTGCTCATGGTCACGTGGACAGGCGCAAAAGTGGTGGGGTTGGAGGGGCCGCGGCGCTTCAGCCCCAATGACGTGGCGGCGACTTTCAGCAAACTCCTGGGCAAGCCGGTCGAAATGGAACTGGTGCCACACGAGAAGTGGGAGGACAGTTTCCGGGCGCAGGGAATGACGAATCCTTTGCCCCGCGTGCAAATGCTGGATGGATTCAACGACGGATGGATCGATTTTGAAAGCGGCGCGGCGGGAACCCTCAAAGGGAAGGTGGAACTGGAGACGGTGCTGAAGAAGTTGATTGAGGGGAAGTGAGCGGAGGGGCCGGAATTAGCACCGCTTAATCTGGTAGCATCGGTGTTCGGAGAAATGCTTATGGACACTTTGAATGGCGCGGGCCTTGGAGCCCGGCGCAACGAAGATATCGCGCTGGACCTGTTGAAGTTTGTGGCGGGGACAACAGGAGTGGGCAAGACGGCATTGCCTTCGACGGGATTTACCGGGGCGGGCGGGGCCAAGCCCGAAGAGCATGTAAACCAACTGCTGGCGCTCTATAGCCGGTGCCTGAAGGCTGTGGAAGGAAAAGGGCCGGAAAAAGAGGCCGCAAAATAGCAGGCGAACGACAGTTGCGCGTGGCGGTGGCCGGCGCTGGAGCGTTCGGGCGCAATCACCTGAGGGTGGTGCGCGAACTGGAGGCGGCTGGCGAGGGCGTGGCCCTTGTGGCGGCTGTCGATCCTGACGCGGCAAGGGCGGAAGAGGCCGCGAAGCAATACGGGATTCCGCATTTCAAGAGCGTCGACGAGCTGCTGAAAGCGGATTTGAAGCTGGATGCAGCGATCGTAGCCGTGCCGACGGTGAAACATCATGAGGTGGCCGCGGCGCTGCTCGATGCAGGCTTGGATCTGTTGGTGGAGAAGCCGCTGGCGGCGAATCTCGCTGAAGCCGACGATTTGATTGCGCGCGCGGAGCGGGGCAAGCGGATCCTGCAGCCCGGCCATCTGGAGCGGTTTAACCCGGCGGTGCTGGCGGTAGAACCGAATCTGAAACGGCCCATGTTTTTTGAGGCGCACCGGCTGAGCGTGTTTACGCCGCGAGCGCTGGATGTGGACGTGGTGCTGGACCTGATGATCCACGACCTGGACATTGTTCTGACGTTCGCGAAGAGTGCCGTGCGCGAAGTGCGCGCAGTAGGGCTGCCGATTCTGTCGCCCAAGGTAGACATTGCCAATGTGCGGGTCGAGTTCGAGTCAGGGTGCGTGGCGAACTTTACGGCGTCGCGCGTATCGACGGAGCGGGTGCGGAAGCTGCGGTTCTTCGAGCCGCGGCAGTATGTGTCGATTGATTACGC
>CAZVYV010000207.1:0-5775 GCA_964630985.1 uncultured Occallatibacter sp. | reverse complement strand
AGCCTCGTCGTCCTTGCCCATGGCGTAGGTGACGCGGGCGCCGGTGTTCATGCAGGCCAGCGTGGTGCCGATGAGCGCAAGGAACACCGTGAAAGCTTCCACCTCCATGAAGTATTTGCCATGGCCCTGGCCAAGCAGTGCATCGCCGACAATGATCATCATGTCGCCGATGGGCGCGGCCGAGCCGACCGCGCTCTGCATGCTATAGCCAGAGTTGAGAAAGTAGTTAGCACAAAAGTACTCAAAGAGGTAACAGAACAATCCTTGTATCAAGAGCGAAGCAATAACGGCGATGGGAATATGCTTGGTCGGATTTTTTGCCTCGCCTCCCATCGAGGTGACCGACTCGAAACCGACGAGAATGAGAATGGCGACCGTTGCCTGAATAAACATATAACTAAATTTATGGACGCCAACTACCGAAGCGGCGTTGGGATGGGTGAGGAAGTTGCCAGTCGAGTCCGTGGTGGGATAGGTGATCACGAAGGGGACGGGCTTGCCGGCTGCGTCCAGCAGCGGCAGCGGGTTGCCGCTCGAGTCACGCAAGGTGGTGCCGTCCTTGGCCGTCGCGAACTGGTAGCTGTAGGTGGCGAGAGTTTGCGAGTCGTACTGGAATCCAGGAGTGCCGTCGGGGTGGTTGGCGCGATAGCCGAGGGCAAGGACGCTGAAGACCACTAGGGCGGAGATTTGAATCACATTGATGGCGAGGTTGACGGCGGTTGATGCGCCTGCGCCCTTGGCGGCGATCCAGGCAACAAAGAATGAGAAGAGCACTGCGACCAGCGCCATGAAAACCGGCCCGGGGTTTGAGCCGCTCATGAAGTTGGGAAAGAGGAAGCCGACCACGTATCCGCAGAAGACACCGGTGACGGCGACCATCACGCCGGGATAGACCCAGTAATAAAGGTGAGAGCCCCAGCCGACGATGAACTTGGAGATGCGGGCGTACTTGAAAGCCTTGTCCTTGGAGAGCATGGCCTGCTCAGCGTAGTAGTAGCTGGAGCCAGTGCCGGGGTAGAGCTTGGAGATTTCGGCGTAGGCTACCGCGGTCGCCAGGCAAAGGAGCAGCGCGGCGAAGATGCCGATCCACATCGCGGGAGCGGTTGATGGCTGACCGGCAACGCCGGTACCTGCCTGGATGACGAATGTGAGCCAGAGAAAGGCGCCGGGGGCGATGAGCGCCATTGCATTGCTGGTCAGCCCGGTTAGGCCCAGGGTGGCCTGCATCTGAGGTGCTTTCTGATCTGCCATGAGCATTCTCCTGAGATTTGAAGTTCGTTTCGCGGCTCCCGGCGGCCGTTCCCCCGGGAATTTCTTTCAACAATTTTGGCGGCGCACTCGTCTGTGGCGGGAAACAAACTGAGCATCTGCGCTGCTTGCTACGGGACCTGCCGGTAAGCCCGGTTAGGCTTCGGTCGGTCCCGGTTCAATTACGGTGAAGCGAGTCTATCGGTCGTCTCATCAGGACCATATAAAGTCCCATCAGGACGAAATCAGGAAACGGAGCGTTTTTAGCGATGTGGCCCGAAGAAAGCGATGAAGGCCACGGTGATCGTCTGCTGCTGGTTCGTGAACTGATTGGCCAGCTTGTCGAAGTACTTCAGGTTTGATTCGTCGAAGCGATATTCAATCCGCATGAGCGCGCCTTCCACCCACTTGTACTCATAGGTGAAGGTGCCTTCGTAGAGGGTGTTGCCGATCGGATAGGTGAGGGTTTGTGCGCCGTTCGCATCGTCAAACCATTCAAACCGGCCGGAGATGGCGTTCTTTGCCGAAGCCTGCTCGTGGAACGCGCCGGCTACACCGTACCATGCGACGAGCTTTGTGTTTCCTTGCGACACGAGTTCATCCTGATTCATGCCGTAGTCGAAGTTGACGTAGGCGTTGAATTTTCCGGGAGGCGTAAGCAGCAGTGTGGAATCGAACAGGTTCCGCAAGCCGCTTGCCGTATTGGCGTTCTCAGGACCAACCAGATAGTTGAAGTCCCAGGTGTACTTCGGCTTCACAAGAGCGCTGGTAAACGCTCCGGAGATGCCGCCGTTCGATTTGGAGACGTTATTCCATCCATTGAACAACTGAAAACCGACGGTCTCGGTCTTTGAAACGGGGATGGAAGTGCGCGCGCCAAAGTGCCAGTAGGGAATGGCGTTCACAAAAAGAAGCGAGCGCGAGTAGTTCCAGTTGTCCTTCGCTTCGATGACTTCAGCACCGGCCGAGGTCACCCATTTGCCGAAGTCCAGCTCAAAGCCCTTAGCTTTGGGTGGCGCGATGCTCAGGAATGCCTGCTCGATGTAATTGAGCTGCTGGGCGGAGGTGGCGTTCGAAGGCGCAGCATTGATCAGGTCGTTGGTGCGGCCGTAGACGAAGTCGACGTGCGCGCCAACCGGATCGGGACTGTGGTTCAGCGTGAGCTTGGCCGCGCTCAACTCGAACTGATCCGTCTTGTCGTTGAAGTTGTAGAGCTGGTTGAGCTGATCGAAGCCATCGGTCGTATTGGGGCGGTTGAAGTTGAAGCTGTAGTAGCCGTCAACGAATCCGCTCAAATCCATGGGACCCACGCTCCATGTGGGCGCGGCTGCGGGAGCGGCCGGAGCGGGAGCGGCGGGAGGTGCCTGCGCGGGGGCAGCAGCAGGGGCCGCCGCCGGAGTTGCGGACGAGTCTGCGGGCGCAGGCGCAGGTGTTTGCGCACCAGCGGTGAGGGCGATCGCCATTGCGGCTCCAGCGATTGATCGAAGGATTGCAGTAGTGTTCGATTGCATCGGCACGATACCTCCAGGAAAGATTTTGCGTAATGGGAAATGGTGCTGAGAGACTCTCAAGGCGCGCTTCGACACGACCCCTCTGGCGCCGGAAGCAGGCGTCAAAAATCGGCGATGCGATGCGCACAACTGAGGTTTGGATTGCCAGCGCTAAAGGCCGGCAACCACGTTGTGGTGATAGGCGCCTTGGATTGGCCCAAACGGGGTATCACCAGTAACGCAAATGAAGCATAAAGATTAAATGATGAAACCAAAAAGATTCTTTATGTCCACTTTAATACGTGAAATAGTTACAAAACGGCAGTGATACGGGGCCCGTCGAGGCAAGCGGCGGCCCGCAGCAAGAAAATCCGCAAATTGTGAACGCATGCTGGGAGGGTCTGGCTGGGGTATGGCCGCAATTCTGACTTTGGTTTGCTTGGCGTTTCTCATGGCGGCGGTGCTGACGCTCTTGTGGCGGCAAGAGGGAAAGAAGTCCCTGTGGGTCCGATTGCAACCTATATTAGCCATATTGCTTAGCTTATTGTTTTTGTGGTGTTTGTTGAGGTACGGTGATGCGGTGCTTCATTGGATTCGGCAGTTTTTGTTTCGGCATTAGCGGATAGAAGCAGCTACGTGCCCGACTTCCTTTTGCTCTCTCTCGCGGTTGCATCCTCGTGCGGTTCGTCTCCTGCCATTCCGCTGCGTGGCAGTCCTGCCCGGTGAAGAGCAAGCGAAGAACCTGATAAAATTCTATTTCCCTTGCTAGAGCTTGCAGGAGTGTGGGCACTGTGGGCAGCTCAGTGCAGATTTCTTATTGTTCCCTGAGCGGTATGAGAGCGCGGAACGGGCGGTGCATCCGAGTTCATGCGCTGAGCAGAGCTGGTTGACCCAGTGATTTCGAACCAGGAAGGTGAGTGCCCGGTTGTCACAACGCCATCAAGACAGATCGGTAATCTTGTTTGGCCGTCCGCGCGGCTCCGGCCTGCAGATCCTTCTGTTCACGCTGGAGTGTGCGCTGGGTGTGGTGGCTGTGATCCTGGTGGCGGCATTCACGCATTGGTGGTCAAGGCTGCTCCCCGTGGTTGCGTTGCTTTACCTGCTCATTGTGGTCCTCACGGCGCTCTGGTGTGGGTTCTGGCAGGCAGCGATCGTGTCGCTTTCGGCTGTGGTCGCGCAAAGCTGGTTCGCCGTGCGGCAATCGGAATTGGCCATAGCGGCCGACCCCATCGCCTCAGTCACCTTGCTGGTCTTTGTGCTTGTAGCGCTTACTGTGAGCCGCCTGTCGTCACGCGTGACCAATCACGCCCGCGAGGCCGAGTCGCGCGGCGGGCAGATGGAAGACCTTTACGAATTCACGCGGCGGACTCTGCAGATGGACCTGCATGTGGAACCGGGCCCTCAACTGGCCGAACTGGTGCATGAGATTTTTAATCTTGAAGCCGTCGCGGTGTTCGATGCCGACCTGCACGACGTCTACACGGCGGGATTCTGGAACGTCGACCCGCAGGAGATGGCGCAAAACGTTTACTACTTTGAAACTTCGGATGACGATCCGGAGAGTGGGATCGGGCGCAGAGTGGTGCGGCTGGGAACGGTGCCTGTGGGTAGCCTGTTGGTGCGCGGTGAAACGAGTCCGCTGACCAATAACGCGATCGCCTCGCTCATCGCCATTACCTTCGACCGTTATCGCGCCTTCGCCAACGAAAGCCGCATTGAAACCGAGCGGCGCACGGAACAGCTCCGCGCCACGGTGCTCGACAGCCTGGCCCACGCGTATAAGACTCCGCTTACGGCGATTCGTGCCGCTTCGACGGGACTGGGCGAAATGGGTCGACTCTCACCGGGCCAGGCGGATCTTGTGGGACTGATCGACGAACAGACTCGGCTGCTGGGCGACTTGACCAACCGCCTCCTGACCACGTCGCGGCTCGATGCAGGCGAAGTTGCCATTCACGTGACTCAGGTGAGCGTAGGGACGCTCATTGAGGAGGTTGTAGCCGCGCTCAAGGACCGGCTGGCGAGCATGAAGGTAGCCATCGAGATCGAGGACGAGGACCTGGTGCTGAGTTGCGACCAGCAGTTGATGACCATGCTGCTGACTCAGTACATTGACAACGCATGCAAATACTCCAATTTCGGCAGCACAGTCACCATTCGGGTGCTGGTTGTCGGTGTGGAAACGATTTTTTCCGTGCATAGTTTCGGGCCAGTGATTCCCATGGCGGACCGCGAGCGAATTTTTGACCGCTACTATCGTTCGTCGACCTATGCCGACCGCGCACCGGGCACGGGAATCGGTTTGTCGGTGGCCAGGCGAGCCGCGCAGATTCACGGTGGGTACGTTTGGGTAACCAGCGATGAAGAAGAAGGCTCCACGTTCTTTGCTGCTATTCCGCTGACAATAGAGAGGGAGAGCTCGTCATGATTCAGACCGCAATTCGCATTCTCGTGGTCGACGACGAACCGGCCATCCGTCGCGCTTTGCGGCCGCCGCTCGCGGAGTTGGGATTTCAAGTGGCTGAGGCCTCGCGCGGAGAGGAAGCGCTGCAGGCGTTACGCACTGCTCCGTACGATGTCGTGCTTCTGGACATTAATATGCCGGGAATCGGGGGCATTGAAACACTCAAGCGAATTCGCAGCTTTGCGCCGCGGTTGCCGGTGCTGATGCTCACCGTGCGCGACGACGAGGAAGACAAGGTTGAGGCGCTGGAGCTGGGCGCTGACGACTACGTGACCAAGCCGTTCAGCACCCGGGAATTAATCGCAAGGATTCGATCAGCGGTTCGCCGCGTGCGCGCTCCGGCACGGCCTGAGGATGCGCCCATGGAGATCGGCGAAATCCGATTAGAGCCGGCAAAGCGGCTGGTCACCAAGCGTGGCGCGTCTGTGAAGCTCACGCGCAAGGAGTTCGACATTCTCTACTGTTTGATGAGCCGCGCGGGTCGCGTGGTGACCTATGCCAAGCTTCTGACCGCAGTATGGGGCGCGGAGAGCCGCGAGGAAGTGGAGTATCTGCGCACCTTCGTCCGGCAGT
>CAZVYV010000206.1:0-5778 GCA_964630985.1 uncultured Occallatibacter sp. | reverse complement strand
GGAGTAACGCTTTGCCCTGGTCGTCTAAAGACGTGTCCCGCCATAACCGCAGCGCAAAGTCGCCGAAGCGCAAGCGGCAGTGGCGGGATGTCGCCAATTCCATCCTCGAACGAACCGGAGATGACGCTCGTGCAATAAGGGGTGCAAATAGCGCAGTGAAGAAGTCGCAGGGAAAGCGCAGTCGTTCGCGTACTTGAGTTAAGCTAGAGGAACTGCATGGCGAACATCGTCTTCATTGGCGCGAATAAGAAGTCTGCCAAACAAGAAAGCATCGACCCCAGAAGTCGGCACATTTCCGAATGGCGGGAGGCCTCAGACTCCGCTCGGAATAAGGCCCTTGGTGAGAACTTCGCGAAGACCGCGGAGGATTTATATAATCTTCAAGACGCCATGACCCCCGGCCCGGTCTATCGGCCCTCCTTGAGCATTCCGATGCTTCAGAGAATAATGCTCGAAGAAGCAAATCAGGTGAGTAATCTCTCACCACGCATGTACGTCTTCCCGTCTGCTGGCTCAAGCGATCCTTCCTATTCCGGTGCGCAGCAGGCCGATTCCTCGTTAAATCCAATCTCATCCCGCGATCTTTCCCGCGAAGTGTCTCTCCAGGCCCAGTGGCAAATTTCCAAAATGAATCTGCACCTGCTGATGGCAGGATTGACCGCGCGCTATTGCGGCGCCGGGTGGATTGTCGCTGGTTTTGACCCGGATCTTGGCCGAGCCCGAGGGGGTATGTGGGCTCGGTCGATCGATCCTCGCCTGGTTTTCTTTGACCCTGGTACGGACTACACTTGGAATCCTTCCTATTCGGGCTGGGTCACGTACATGAATTTGGAGGATATCCGGCTCAAATGGCCTGATACTTCACGAGCAATTCAGCCTAAGCACACCAGCGGCGGTTTCCAACCGTTCTCCGGCGATTCAGGTTACGGCATCGGCCAGCCTCCTGGTCCTATGAGCACGATGCCTGGCGCTCCCGGGCAGAACGCAAAGACCCAGAGCTCGGAATGGAGGCTGCCCGTCGTCCATTGTTTCTGCCGCGACTACACGCGCGAAACAGTTGAGAAGCCGGATGTGCCCACAACCTCGCTGATCGATCCTGAAGTCCGTCTTAAGTATCCGAACGGCCGTTGGTTGATTGAATGTGAGGGCGTGATTCTCCAGGACGGCGACAACCCATATCCGCCGCGTCGCGACATTATGGCCCCCCGATTTCCCCTGTTCAGTAATTATGTTTTGCCGCCCCTCTTCGGCCCGTGGGGAATTCCCGTCACTCGCATGACCGAGAACCTGCAGCGTTTGTCCCAGCGCTTTTACACTCAGATCTTCGAAAACGGGCTCAGGCTCAACAACGGGGTCTGGATGATAGACGAAAATACCGGAATTGATATCGACGGGTTCGGCGGGCTACCCGGCGAGGTCTGCACGATCAAGCCCGGCAGCCGTATCCCGACCGTGGTGACCCCGAATGCCATCGGCGCCGGCGCGCTGCAGGCGGCTGAGAAACTGCTTGCCCTCCAGAATGACTGCCTCGGGTTCTCGGCTTCCCGCCAGGGGAACCCGGGCGACGGCAACGTTTCGACCGATCTTTTCGATTCAGCGGTTTTGCAATCGTCAGGTTTGTTGCAATTGGCCGGCAGGTTCTTGAGCGAGACGGCGCAGAGCGTCGGCGAATTCATGTTCGACGCGATGTGTAAATTTCAGGACAAGTCTACTCTTCCCTACCGAGGGCCGGAGGGAATTACGCTCGCCGCATGGGCCGGTATGGTTGACCCGTCGACTTACGATTTGGCTCTTGACGATGCGAGCGTAAGGCCTCTCAGTGAAGCGATCGTTCGCAAAATAACGCCCGATTTGATGAAAAGTGGAGTGGTTGGCCCCGAGCGCGGATTGCGCACTCTCGGCTACCCCGACCCCGAGGGCATTGCCAAAGAGCAGGAGACTTCTCAGGCTCTAGCGGCTTTGGCAAAAGTTCGTAGCGGGAGGAAGTAATGGAAACGGACACGGTTCGTGCAAATTATCCGGCTGCGATTCCGCAGCACTCATGGACCGGCCACTGGTTGACGATAGCTGAATTTTCAAGACTGATGGGAAGGCAACCGCGGACAGTTTACGACTGGGTAAAGTTCGGAACTTTAAGTGAATTTGGTGTGTCTGTTTATGAATTTAGATTAGGAAGAAAGCACTCGGCTAGAATTTTTATACGAAATCCTTACGTTTAGGTAGTCCTCTCCCGGACTTAGTGTTGTGGCTCTTTCTTGACCCAACCCCTTCCCTGCCCTATCCTTTTCATCAATCGCACCTACTTCGGTTCGTGTGAAAAGGAGAAATACCATGGCTCATCGTCGCAGCCGGAAAAAGGAAGGCAAACGCAAGTAGTTTTTGCGCCGCCCTCTTCACCAACCTTAGTCGTCTCAGCAACCGCCCCGAAAGGAGCCAACAGTCCCAATGGCCGGAACCCCCTCGAAATCTGATTCCCGCGTCGTGAAGGACTTTGGTAAACCCCGGAAGTTCCTCAGCGACATGCGTGCCAAGATCAGCAAGAATTCCAAACGGAGTTCGAAGCGGTCCTGACTCATCCCGGAGACGGCGCTGCTGGCCTTCGCGCCCCGTCTTCTTAGCTGGCCAATCATGGGTTGGGTTACCACCCGACCTGTTCGACTTGGCCGTCCGGAGCGAAGGAGGTACGCATGGCTACTCGCGGAGGAAGACGATCCGCCCGGCGTCGGCGCACCGCCGCTCGCAAGTAGAGCGAATCAGCCAGCCTGATTTGCTTGGTCGGCGGTGAGTGTGGGAACTGGTGGGGGACTAGACCTTGCCCTTCCCGCCGAGGCGTTCGATGCGCAAGACAGGGAAAGGGTCGGGCCGGAGAGATTCGGCCTGACCCGGACTCCCAATCCAACCGAGGAGTTTCGCATGAGGAAGATGGGCACCAGAGTAATGCCGGAAATGAAGCGGATTGACCGCAGGGTCAAGGGCGGCAAGCGGAAGTAAGCGAGCCAGCCGCAAGTAGTCAGCCGGATAACCCGGACAGTTTTAACAGCACGACAAACTCACCCACCAGGAGCAGCGCAATGGCAAAGATCAAGGATTCAATGGGGCAAACTTACAACGAAACAATTTTGAAGAGCCCTCTCAATGTCGGCAGAACAGGCAACGAGCCCGGCCCCGATGTGAACAACAACCCGGTTGCCATGCCCAAGGACCCCCTTGGCCTGATCCCCGAAGGCGGCGACAAGCCTTATTGGTCGGGTAAGTAAGTTCGCAGCGAAGAACGAGGGCTTAAATGGCAGCAGGTAATCCAGCTTTGGCGCAGATGATGGCCCGGCAGTTGATCGGCAAGATGGCCGGCGCTGGCGGGGGCGCTCCTGCTGGTGGACCTCCCTCCGGACCCGGCGGTCCAGCAGGTCCCATGCCTAGTGCGCTTGGCCAGGCTGGTCCGGGCGCGGGTGGACCGGGCGGCCCTGGCGGTCCTCCTTCAACTCCCGCTGGCCTCCAGCTTTCGCAGCAACTCTCCGAACTCCAGGGCGCGGACCCGGATGCGATGGTCAAGTCGTTGAACTCCATGAAATCGATGGCCGTTCAGCAGTACACCCGCGCCGCGTTCACAATGCCCGGAGTCACGCGCAATCTCGCCCAGGTCGTCAAGTACCTCGACAACTCAATTCAGGAAGCGGAGAAGGCCGCGGCGACAACCGCTGCTGCCGGGCCCATCGCCAACAACGCAGCCATTCCCAATCCGGCCGGTCAGAACGGTGGAGCGCCGGTGGGTGGTTTGCAGTCACAATCGGGCCAGTAGCCCGCAAGAAGGAGCGCCACCCCCATGGCATTGAAAGACATTCTCTCGAACGGCAAATACACCGACGATATGATTTTGAACCTGCCCGACGGTTCAACCGTCAATGTGGGTGAGATTCGCGCCCTGCCTGTGGCTGAGCGTCAAGCCCTGACCTCGCAGATTGAGCAGCGTCAGAACACCCTCGGCCAGGCCGAGCTTGCTTTCGCTGCCAAGTTTCAGCAGGCCGTGCAGGCTGGATGGATCGCGCAGGACGGTGCAATCGTGCCCCCGGCCCGGCAACAGCAACAGCAGGTTGTGAAGACTCCGACTGCCGCTGAAATTCGTACCGCTGCCGCAACCGAGTTCAATCTCGACGACAACGATCCGCTCCTTGGCCCTGTGGTCAAGCTGGTTCGCGCCGAGCTGGCCAATCGTGACACTACCATCGCCGAATTGCGCACCAAGCTCGACGCCCTGCCCGGTCAGTTCGATTCCCTCAAGAACACCCTGACCGACGGCCTCGGCAAGGTGACCGGCGTGGTCAACACCTCCGTTGGCCGCTACCTGAACGACACCTACCAATCGCAGTTCGCTGCCGCCACCAAGGACCTGCCGGCGGGAGTGAAGGTTGATTACGAAGCGGCGTACAAATACGCTTCCGAGCACAAGCTCCAGGATAAGGATGGGTTCCTGTCGATCCCGGATGCGGTTGACCGGCTGACATGGAACGACCGCAAGACGGCGGAATTGGCTGCCGAGCGCGCAGCGCTGGTCGCGAAGACCACCAAAGAGCTTGAGGACAAGAACAAGCTCGCGACTTTGACCCCGCCCTCCGCGCGTAATCCACTCCACACCGCGCCTGTCAAGGATGGGGAATTCAATCCATTCAACGAGCGCACGGATTCCAAGGGCAACAAGGTCAAGGTCGTCAAGTCGTTTGATGAAGCGATGGCCGAAGCGTCGATGGACGATGACGTTCTCAAGTCCGCTCTCGGCACAGCAAGTTTCGGAATGGTGCAGTAAGCGAATTTTTTGTGGAAGACGTGTATTCCGCCTTCCTTAACCTCAACCTTTAACCCGTCCGGCGATCCTCCCCCTTTCGCTTGGACCAGGAGCAGCCATCATGGCCAATAGCGTGGTTGGACTGGGACTAGCATCGCCGCCGGTGCAGCTTTCGAATACCGTCAACGCGATTTCCCAGAAGTTTATCGTCCCTGTCCTTGGCGACAACGTGTTCAAGCCCTCACCTGTGTTCTGGGCGCTGACCCGCGAGGGCAAGCGGTTTGGAGCCGGTGAGCTGATCTTCCCGGAAATCTATCAGGAGGAACTCCCTGGCGGCGCCTACTACGGCGACCAGTTGCTCGATACCTCCGTGGTCGACTCCGTGCAGCCGGCCAACCAGCAGTGGAAGCCGTACCGCCAGCCGGTTGTCATCCCGATCACCGACATCATTCTGAACCGTGGCGGCTCGAACAACCTGGATATCATCCGGGCGAAGTTCCAGACCGCTTCCGGTTCGTTCCTCCAGAAGTTGTCGCGCGCCCTCTGGCACACATCGCCGCAGAACACCTCGCTCGATGTCGACGATTTGAACTCGTGGGTCGTATCAACCACCAATACGATCGCAGGCATCAATCGCGCGTCTTCGGCGAATGCGTGGTGGCTGCCTGCCACCATAGTGGGCGGCGGCTCGGCCGCGTTGTCATCGGCAACCGCTGAGCCCGGCTATCAGTCCGTCACCTGGGGCTACGATGAGCCTGATCTGTTCGTCATGAATCGGACCAGCTACGCCGCGTTCAAGAACCAGTTCGTCGCACAGATCCGCTTCGGACAGGGAATGCAGGACGACGAAGCGCTGCAGGTTGGCTTCCGCAACCACTTCCTGTTCAATAATGCTGTGACCGTGGCCGATTACTTCGCGACCGCGAACCAGGCGTTGCTGTTGAATTCGAAGTACATCTTCCCGGTGTTTCACGAGGCGGATTACTTCAACGTCGATCCGT
>CAZVYV010000205.1:0-5790 GCA_964630985.1 uncultured Occallatibacter sp. | reverse complement strand
GCCGGTTCGCCGTTTTTCGTCCTCAGTTGTAAACCAGTATTGCCAAATCACCGCGCGCATGTAGCGCGGCGGAGTCTGCCCAAAAGGATCACTTCGGAAAAGCGACAGCACATCGCCGTCGCCGACCAACAGGCGCTCTTCGGTCAGCGGCACCATCTCGTTTTCGTGCCATCCGCCGAGCGATGCAAACCATAGGTTCCAGTCAAAGCGCGGCTGATAGGGCGCATAGATCCCGGGTGCTTCATTCAGTGCCTGCGGCTTGTTGCGGAACGGATACGCAATCCAGTTTGTGCCGTCATTGGAGCCCTGGAACTCGATCTCGTAGCGCCCGCGTGTCATCACCGCAAACAACCCATATTGGTTGGCGATTCGAAAGGTCTCAAGTGCGATGAGCGGTTTGGCGGGTCCCGGAGGTCTGCCCGTCGGAATTCCTATCATCTCCATCGTCGTGTTGTAGGTTATCCACGTCAGCATGAAGGCCGTGAAGGCCACGCTCGCAACCCACCAAGAAAACCTGAGACGTTCAAGAAGTTTGTGTCTTGTCGGAATTTGATGAGCAGTCTCGATGTCCGCCGTTGTCACACTGGCCTCGCCCACTCCAAGAATCGAAAGCGAATGCTCCTCAGACGTCTCAGACATCGGCTCTTCAATTCGCTCCGGCTGGCGCGGGCGAATGCGCGCGGGCACAAACCGCGACAGAAATTTGTCATCGAGCAGAAGGAAGCCGAGCGAGAGAACCAGGTAATTCAGGAACGCGTAGTTGGCGGTGAGAATGACGCCGATTTCCCAGGGAGTGACGATGAAGAAAAGGATCAACCGCACCCTGCGCGGAAAAAACATCAGGAACACCAGCACCAGCTCAAGCGCCAGCGTCCCTCCAACGCTGGCCGCATGAAACCAGTGCGGCAGGTGCTCGACGTACCATCCGATCCACGTGGGCAGCGGCCCGTTCTGGTAGTACTCGTCCATGGCCGTGAAGTTCCGCCACTCCACATCGCCGCTCGCAAGCTTAACCATCCCCGATTCGAAATAAATCCGGAACCACTCCCATTGCAGCAGAAACCAGCTCATGCGCGACGGCGGATCGTGCGCTCCCCATCCCGGCCACAGCCCTCGCGGAGCGAAAAACAGCGCCAGAAATCCAGCCTCAAGCAACATGCCATCCGATTGATAACTCGAGAATGCGCCGCTCGCGCCAATAAACGAAAGGAAGGATGAGAAGCAGATGAAAAAGCTCAGGCGTGGCCACACGTTCAAAAAAGCGATCACGGAGGCAATCAGCCCGATCCACGTCACCGCCATCATCATCGTGGAGCTTGATGAGATCCAATAGAGCGACGGAGCATACCAGTACCGCTCCAGACCCAGTTGTTGCGCAATATCGGCCAGATAATCTCGCGCAGGCAGGATTCCCTCAGGACCAATCAAGCCCTTAATCTGAAACAGCAGTGAATAGAAGGCTGAGAAATAGATGAGGGCCAGCGCGCGCAGAAAGATCCAGCGCGGAATCATCTGTCCCCGCGGGCCGCGACGACCGTCGAAAAGCCACCTGAAGCCGTTAATCAACCTGCTCCCACCCATCTCTCGAACAGGATACCGGCTGGCCGACGCCCCGATACCAACGATTGTGGCGCGGCCCCAATGGTCTGCTGCGGCCGCAGTTGACTGGTCTGACCAGTTGGAGTATCAAGGCATAGTCATGACTCGAGTCACTCTCGCAGGCCTTCTCACCCTGCTGACGGCTTCGTGCTTGGGACTTGCCTTCGCGCAAGGCCCAACACAGCCACCGGCGACACCGCAAAACGCAGCTCCAGTGTCACCCAGTCGCGCCGCAAATCCAGCCAACCTGGGCCGGCTGCAACTCGATCAATATCTCGACAACATCGCGACGCAGGACGAAGCCAACCGCGCCGCCGCGGTCGGCGCCATTCGCACGCGCGCCCAGGCTCTGGCTCGCCAGGCTAAAGTGCGCGCGCAGATTCTCTCGCTCATCGGTGCCCTGCCCCAGCGCACCCCGCTCAACGTAAAATTCGTCGGCGAAACCCAGGCCGACGGATTCCGCATCCGAAAAGTCCTCTTCGAAAGCCAGCCCAACTTCTTCGTCACCGCACTGCTCTACGTTCCCGATGGCGCGCCGGCCAGCGGCAAACGGGCAGCGATCCTCATGAGTCCGGGCCACGCGCCAAGCGGTAAAGCAGGCGATGCGCCCATCGCCGCGATCTTTGCTCGCAATGGCTTCATCGTGCTCTGCTACGATCCCATCGGCCAGGGCGAACGACTGCAATATCCAGACCCCGCCAAGCCCGGCGTCTCGCTCGCTGTGCGCCCGACCGGCGAACACGGTGAAGCCAGCCTGCAACCCATGCTCATAGGCGACACCTTTGCCCGATACGAGGTTTGGGACGCGATCCGTGGCGTGGATTTTCTCTCTTCGCTTCCCGATGTTGATCCGCACCGCATCGGCGCTCTCGGCTGCTCCGGCGGAGGAACCATCACCGCGCTCACCGGTGCGCTTGACCCACGCATCGCCGCTATCGGTACCGCTTGCTACATCACTTCCTTCGACGCGCTGCTGCCCTCGCTCGGGCCTCAGGATGCCGAACAGTCTACGCCGCGCTTCGTCTCGTCGGGCCTTGGTTTTCCCGACTGGATCGAGCTCGCTTCGCCGCGCCCCTACGCTGTCCTCTCCACTTACTCCGACATGTTTCCATTTGCCGGCGCGCGCACAACGGTTATCGAGGCTCGCCGTTTTTATTCACTTTTCGATCCCCGCAGCGCTGGAAAGGCGATAGCCGGCACCGCGCCATCCATTCCGCCAACGCCCACTGCGCCTGCGCTCAATGCGGATACCACGAATGCCGTCTCTCCTCAGGCTCGCTTGCAGTGGATCACCGGCCCCGGCGGCCATGGCGCGTTGATGCCAATCATGGGCGACATCGTCAGCTTCTTCCTCCGCAACTTGCAACCTGACGCCGACGCCGATCATCCGTTCCTACCTGCCGGAACCGGTCCGCGAGCCGCGACGACATTGATCGCGAATCTGCCCAAGGACGCGTTCCAAGTGACTACCACTGGCCAGGTAGCGACCAGCTATCCCGATTGCGCCACCGTCTACTCACTGAACAAGAAACGCGCGGCACGGCTCGTTCCTGCGCATCGCCCACTCATTGCCCTTGACCAACTCGGCACAATGATTCGCAACCTGACAGGCGCAGAAGCCAAGCCGGGAGCATCCAGGTTCGACGCAGCATTCCTCGCCGCCAACTCCGGATCGTTCGATTTTCCAACTGCCGGCGGCCTCCATTTTCAAGCCGATCTCGCCGTTCCCTCAGCCTCAGGCCGCCATCCCGCAATCCTGTTGCTGGTTCCCAATTCGATTCACGGGGCGGACGCGATCGCGCAAGCGAACCTTGCGAAATTCGATTCGCTCGCCGCTCAAGGCGACATCGTCCTGGCCATCACGCCGCGGCCATCGCCTCCCGGCGCCGACGATATGAAAGCTCCCCTCCTCGGGCCGTTCTATCTGCTCAGCCTTCGCGCCGATCTGGTCGGACAAACACTCGTCGGACTCCGCGCCGATGACGTAGTTCGCGCCGTCGATTATCTTGCCGGCCGTCGCGACGTCGATCCCAGCCACATCTCCGCCGAGGCAAGCGGTCACATGGGTCTTGTGCTCCTCCACGCTGGTGTGCTCGACCGCCGAATTCGGCACATCGAAGTTGATCATGCGCTCACAAGCTATCGAAGCCTGATCGATGCGCCTTTGCCAACCGGCGCACCGGAGGATGTCGTTCCCGGCGTGCTGCTTCACTACGACATTCCCGATCTCGTACACGCGCTCGGGAACCGCGCAAAGGAATCCGACCCGCTGAGCGGCGCCGACGACCTGAGTCAGGATTCAAACCCGCTCCAGGCAATTTCCGGTACAACACCTTGAGGAGGCGTGACAAAATCGGCTCCGGAACGATGCCACCCCGCTCGTTATAATTTAAAGAACGAATCGACTCTTGAAGCGGTCGACGCTTTGCCCTGATTGGCCGCAAAATATTATTGCGATTCCACCGCAGTCGCCGCGCGGCAGTTTTCACCGAACGATTTCCTCCATGCGCCAATCCTTATTCGATTTGTCGGGCAGAGTGGCCGTGGTCGCCGGTGGAACCACGGGCCTTGGCCTAGCGATGGCCCTGGGCCTGGCCGCCGCTGGCGCCGATGTTGTCCCCAGTTCGCGCCGGCTCCGTGAAGTTGAAAAGGCCGCCGCCCAGATTGAAGCACTCGGCCGCCGCTCTCTTCGCGTGGTCAGCGATGTTCTTGATCGCCCATCGATCGAAGCCCTGCACGATGCCGTCCTTGCGGCCTTCGGCAAGGTCGACATTCTCGTCAACGCAGCCGGCATCACCAGCAAATCCCCGGTTCTACAGGCTCCAGAGGCGGACTGGTCGCGCATTATCGAAACCAATCTTACCGGCACGCTTCGCGTTTGCCAGATCTTCGCAGCGAGCATGGCAAAGGCCGGTTACGGTCGCATCATCAATGTCGCATCTCTGGGATCTTTTGTTGCGTTTCGCGGCGTCGCGCCCTACTCGGCCAGCAAGGCCGGCGTGGTTTCATTAACCAAAACTCTCGCCATCGAGCTGGCCCCCAACGGAGTCAACGTGAACGCCATCGCACCGGGCATCTTCGCTACGGAGCTGAACCGCTCGCTGGTTCAAGGAACGTTGCGCGGCAAGGAGCTTCTCATGCGCACGCCGATGCACCGCTTCGGGCAGGCGCATGAGCTGGCAGGCGCAGCTATCTTTCTCGCCTCCGAGGCTGCTTCGTTTGTCACAGGCGAAGTGCTCGCTGTCGACGGCGGATTCCTCGCCAGCGGCGTGAATCAATAAATTTTCCACCAGCGCGACACAAAATCTCCAAGTGCCGGAAATGTGCTCGCTAAAACTCAACCGGCGCGATCTGAACTTTCCGTCCTTCGGCGCACGATGTGTAAATGCTCCGCACCAGTTGCAGTGCGCGGTATCCATCCACACCCGACGACGCCGGCGGCCGGCCGGTCTTGCAAGCTTCGCCGAAGTCGGCCAGTTGACGCTCGAACGGCGTGAGCGAAATAGCCATCGGGTCTGAAGCGCCGGACTTGGCCTGCCCTGAAATCGGCGCCGGTTCGCCGTGATCATCTCGCACATCCCAGGTCGTCAATTGGTCTCCGGTCACGATTGCGCTTCCATTCGTTCCGTGGATCTCGATCCGCTCTGGATAACCCGGCCAAAGAGCCGTCGCGGCCTGGATCACTCCGGTTGCGCCCGACGAATAATGCATCACCGCGGAAACAAGGTCCTCCGACTCGATCTTGTGCGTGGCGCCGAGATGCCAGTATCCAAAGACCTCATCCACCGCGCCGATCAAATAAAGGAGCACGTCCACCTGGTGAATCGCCTGGCTGATCAGTGCGCCGCCTCCCTCGCCACTCCAGCTCCCTTTCACAGGCCGCCCATAATATTCGTCCGTGCGGTGCCACTTCACGTAGGCGTCGGCCTGCAAGATGCTGCCCAGCCCCCCAGCCGCAATTGCGCGCTTCAAGAATAGTGTCGAGTCATCGAAACGGTGCTGGCTCACCACGCCGAGTTGAATCCCAGCCGCACGCGCCGCCTCGATCATCTTCGCCGCGGTCTCCAAATCGACGGCCATCGGCTTTTCAACCAATACATGCTTGCCCGTCCTCGCGCCAAGTTCCACCGCTGCCAATCGGTAGCCGGGAAATGTGCACACATCGAGCCAATCCACGTCCGCGCGCTGGCT
>CAZVYV010000204.1:0-5809 GCA_964630985.1 uncultured Occallatibacter sp. | reverse complement strand
AGTACGGCTACGACGCGGCGGGCAACGTTCTGCGCATTACACTGCTGCGATCGCCCACATGGCCCGATCCCGACGCCGACCAGGGCGAGCATCACTTCCACTACGCGCTCTATCCGCACGCGGGAACGTGGAAGGATGCGCTCACGGTACGCCATGGATGGGAGTACGACTACCCGCTGCAGGCCGTGGTGACGACGGCGCACACGGGCTCGCTTCCGTCTGAGCACTCGTTTGCATCAGTCTCACCCGACAACGTGGCGCTGACCGCGGTGAAAAAAGCCGAAGACGCGAACGGACTGATTTTCCGCGTGTACGAGTGGGCAGGGAAGGAGACGACAGCCGAGTTTCACGTGCCTCCGGGCGCGACAGGCGCGACGGTCACCAATCTCATGGAGCAACCCGAAGGCGACCCGCTTCAAGTTGCCGGCGACGTGGTGAAGGCTCCGATTCATCCGTATGAGATTTTGACCATCCGAGTGGATTATCCCAACGGTGGCCCGCATCAGTGAGTCGTCGGAAAGTTCGCGGTTCGTAGTTCGCGCTTCGTTGTGTTCAGGGCCGCGAGCGATGAGCAAGGAGCTGCGAACTAAGAACTACGAACTCGCGACTTAGAACTGCGAACTGCCTTTGCTATTCTTGAATCTGCAAGGAGCCTGCGCCATGCACATTACTTCCCCGTTCTTTGTCGTCCCCCTCATCATCGCCGTCTTTGTTGCGTCGATCCTGTTTGCCACCAGCAGCAAGGAAGACGGCTCGACGCACTGAGCGCTGGGTAACGCCGGCGTCCTCGCCGGCTGTCGTGCGGGCGTCCCGCCCGCACAAGCATTTTGAAGAGTACAATCCACTCAAAATGCCTGCAAGATGAAGGTCATCCAGCGCAGATTTGAGCGCGTTGCACGGTGCTGTAAAGCCTCGCTTCGGCGAAGTGCGAATTCGCGAGCGCGGCAGGCTTCCCCACTGGGAAAAAGATTCCGGGCTTTACTTTGTCACGTTTCACCTCGCGGACTCTCTGCCGGTACCGGTCCTCAAAAAGCTCGTGGAGCGCAACCGGGTGCTCTCGAATGCAAAACGGACTGGGGCAAATCTGCTGCCAAGCCAGAAGCTGCTCATCGAGGAATACAGTCCCAAGAAAATAGAGGAATATTTCGATCGTGGAATGGGCGCATGTTCTCTCCGCGATCCGCGCATTGCCGATCTGGTTGCCGACGCAATTCGGTTCTGGCACGGCAAGCGATACCGGCTTCTGGCTTGGTGCGTCATGCCGAACCACGTGCACGTGATCTTCCGTCTGCTTCCGGGGCAGGAGTTGGCGGAGACGGTTGGTGGGTGGAAATCGTACACCGCGAAGCGCGCGAATCGAGTCCTCGGACGCAATGGCCCGCTCTGGCAGCGGGAGTATTACGACCGTTTGATTCGAAAGGATGGCGAGCTGGATCGGGCGGTGGATTATGTGTTGCGCAATCCGGAGAAGGCGGGATTGAGAGACAGGAATTGGGTGTGGAGTGCGGGCGAGGACGCCCGCACGACAGCCGGCGAGGACGCCGGCGCTACAAAAGCAATCGGCGGGCGCATGTAGGCCCGAAAAGGCCTGAATGAAATAGGGGCATAAGACCAGCAATTGCTTGGGCGCCGGCACGCGCTACGCGGCCTCCGGAACCTTTTGCCTGCCCACGGCGTATAACGTCCCATGAGGGCGATTGCAATGACACCTATCTCGACAAGCAAGCCGGCACAAAACTCGACATCCAGCGCAAGGTTCAGAACGGGCCGAGTGGCCGCCGGCGCAGCCGCATGTCTGCTTCTCGCGGCCGGGATCGCAGGCTGCAGAGTGTCAGTGGACAAAGGCCCCAACGGCGAGGACAAGAGGGTCCAAGTGGACACTCCCTTCGGCGGGATTCACGTGAACACCGATGAGACCTCTGCGGCTGACCTTGGCCTGCCGGTCTATCCCGGCGCGGACATCGTTAAGGACAAAGACAACGACAAATCTGCCGACATTCACATGGGCTTTGGCGAGTGGGAGCTGCGCGTGAAGGTCGTCAACTATTCGACTTCCGACAGCCAGGACAAAGTCGTCTCGTTCTACAAGAATGCGCTGAAGCGCTTCGGCGACGTGATTGCATGCCAGAACAACGCTCCCGTGGGCACGCCGACGACGACTTCCGAAGGTCTGACCTGCAACGACAATGGAGGGCCCAACGTGAACGTAGACGACCACGGCAAATCATACGGCTGGCAGTCGAGCCACGAAGGTTTTCAGTTGAGAGCCGGCTCAAAGCGCCACCAGCACATCGTTGGATTCGAGAGCTCGGCCCCGGGGCAGACGCGGTTTGCTCTGGTCGCGCTCGATCTGCCGGCAGCGGCGGTCGGGGGATCCGACAAAAGCCAGTAGCAGAGCAGGAGCGACAAAGGCCGCCAATCTTTCAGCGGGGGCGTTCGCTCGTTCGGACCCAGATTTCCACTGCAATTCCAGGCCGCGGTTCCAGTCGAGCTGCGCGAACTCGCTGCACTTCTGTTCCTAAGGACTCCGAAGCCAGATCGAGTCGAAGCCCCACACTCGAACCCTCAAACCAGGCACATTCTGGATTCTTCCCTTGTTATCGCCAAAAAACTTGCGCGAACGGGCTGGAAGTCAGACGTCCGGGCCTTGGTTTTCGCAACGATTTGCAGACCTTGCGGGTGACTCCCATCACTGCGTGACCCCGCTGCAAAAGCGCAGAATAACGCCGGTTCGAAAGGGATGAACTCCATGGCCGACGGGCAGAATCCTCAGAAGCCGGACCGGGGCAAGTTGCGCATCGACGAGGAGGAGTGCAAGGGCTGCGGCCTGTGCATTGAGGCCTGCCCTCCCGAGGTGATCGCAATGAGCGACCGGCTGAATCACTACGGCTACCGGACCGCGTTGTATGCAGGCGCAGGCTGCACAGGCTGCGGCATCTGCTTCATGGTTTGCCCGGAACCGGGGGCGATTACGGTGTACCGCCGGTTGAGCGCACGGGGTGAAAAGCGCGATTCCCACCCTTTCCGCGATGAAACTGCGGAAAGGATGGGGCAACCAGTTTCGGAGGAGGCAAGCGCATGCGCAAGCAATTGATGAAGGGCAACGAAGCCATCGTCAAGAGCGCCATTCTTGCCGGATGCCGCGCGTTCTACGGCTATCCCATCACGCCGGCGAGCGAGATTGCCGAGGCCGCTGCGGAGTTCATGCCGAAGACCGGCGGAGTTTACGTTCAGGCGGAGAGCGAGATCGCGGCCATCAATATGTTGTACGGCGCTGCGTCGGCCGGTGTGCGCGCCATGACTGCGTCGAGCGGGCCTGGCATCAGCCTGATGCAGGAAGGCATCAGCTACATGGCCGGCGCGGAGCTGCCCTGCGTGATCGCCGACATTACGCGCGGCGGTCCGGGCCTGGGCAATATCGGGGCCGAGCAGGGCGATTATTTTCAAGTCGTTAAAGGCGGCGGCCACGGCAACTATCGGACGATCGTTCTCGCGCCGCACTCCGTGCAGGAGATGGCGGACCTGACCGCTTTGGCTTTCGAGCTTGCTGACCGATATCGCAACCCGGTCTTTATTCTCGCTGACGGATTTATCGGGCAGATGATGGAGCCGGTCGAGTTTCCGCAAACGGCCACGCCCACGCATCTGCCGGATTGGGCCGTCGCCGGCACTGCGGCGTCGCGCGGCAATCTGGTGACTTCGCTCGAGCTGGATTTCGACAAGCTGGAGAAGCATGTTCGCGCTCTCGAGGCCAAGTACAAAGTCGCCGAGCAGCGCGAGACCCGCGCCGAAGAGTGGATGACCGCGGACGCGGAGATCGTGCTGGTTGGTTATGGCATCGTAGGCCGCATTTTGAAGGCTGTCACTGCTGAGGCTCGCGCCGCTGGAATCAAGGTCGGCGTGCTGCGCCCCATTACGCTCTATCCATTTCCCGTGGTGCAGTTCCAGCGGCTGGCATTCACCGCGCGCGTTTTTGGGGTGGTCGAGATGAGCACGGGCCAGTTGATCGAAGACGTGAAGCTGGCGCTGAATGGCTCGCGGCCGGTCGAGTTTTTAAGCCGCGTGGGCGGCAATGTGCCGTCGCACGAGGAAGTGCTGGCGTTGGTTCGCGAGTTGGCTCGCCACGGCGAGCAGGCGCGTCGAGGCGGGCTTGCGCAGCCGGCTCAAGAAGAGGAGCGCGTGGCAAATGTCTACTGAATCGGCGGCAGAATACGCAGTCGCGCAAGGCCGGGCCAGATCCTTCTACGAGCGCTACGATCGCAAGGAAGACTTGCAACACCAGACGCACTTCTGCCCCGGCTGCGGCCACGGCACCGTGCACAAGATGGTCGCCAAGGCCATCGACGATCTAGGCGTGCAGGATCGCACGATCATGGTTGGCCCTGTCGGCTGCGGCGTCTTCACTTATTACTATTTCGACGTGGGCAACGTGCAGGCCGCGCATGGCCGCGCGCCGGCTGTTGCCACGGCCATGAAGCGCAGCCGCCCCGAAAGCATCGTCATCAGCTATCAGGGTGACGGCGATCTTTCCGCGATCGGATCGGCGGAGATTCTGCACGCCGCCAATCGCGGCGAAAACATCACCGTGATCTTTGTGAACAACGCCATCTACAGCATGACTGGGGGTCAGGCCGCGCCGACTACGCTGCTTGGAATGAGGAGCACCACGACTCCGAATGGCCGAAGCGCGGCCACAGAAGGCTATCCGCTCCACGTGAGCGAACTGCTGAGCACGCTCAAAGCGCCCGCCTACATTGAGCGCGTGGGCCTGGGCGACAACAAGCAGATCGCGCAGGCAGCGAGGGCCATCAGGCGCGGCATAGAGAATCAAGTGAATGGGTTGGGATTTTCGCTGATCGAAGTGCTTTCGCCCTGCCCTACCATCTGGAAGATGAATCCCGTCGAAGCGCAGCACTGGGTGCGCGACGTTTTGGAGCATGAGTTCCGGCTGGGAGTTTTCTGCGACCGGACGAATGAGCGAATTTTGGCGGCGGATCTCAGGCCAGTGACGCCGCAACCCGCGCTCGATGAGCTGCCGCGCATTCTTGGGGTTGTCGAGAATGACTTGCCGGAAGGCAACGCGGCAGCCCTCGCGGGCGACACGGAGATTGACCTCGGGGTGCGCATTGCCGGCTTTGGCGGGCAAGGCGTACTGCTGCTTGGCGAGATACTTGCCGAAGCTGGTCTGGACGCGGGGCTTGAAGTGTCCTGGCTGCCGTCCTACGGTCCTGAAATGCGTTCCGGCACGTCGAACTGCCACGTGCGGCTCTCGCGCCACACCATCGACTCGCCGCTCGTCACTTCGCCCACAGTGCTGGTGGCCATGAATGAGCCGTCGCTGCGCAAATTCGACAAAAGCGTGCGCACCGGCGGCTGGGTAATCTACAACGGCCAGGAGTTTCCCGCCGATTGTGTGCGCGAGGGCGTGCATGTGCTCGCGCTTCCGTTCACTGAGCTGGCCGATGAGCTCGGCGACAAACGCGCGGCCAACATGGTGATGCTCGGTGCGCTGCTCGAGATTGCGGGCGTTCTTCCGCGGGCGAGCGTTAGCGATGCGTTGTGCCGACTCGTGAAGAATCCGCGCTGGGTCGAACTCGACGAGCGCGCTCTGGCGCGGGGAAGGGAACTGTACTCGCGTTCGCTCGGCTGATCCCGGACAACTACATCGACTCGCGGAAATCCGCCCATTGTCTCCTGGTACAACCCAATTCCCCCCCCTCATCGCCACCCAGCGCCTTCGAGGTTTACATTACGTTCATCAAGGGTTCGTTAGATAGCTGTGGGGCCTTTCCCAATGGGATTCAGGATT
>CAZVYV010000203.1:0-5834 GCA_964630985.1 uncultured Occallatibacter sp. | reverse complement strand
GTGATGGCTGTCGTCGCGGCTGCCTGGGTGTCACCGACCACGTTGGGTACGGCGATCTGCACAACAGTGGTCACGGTCAACGTGACCGTAGTCGATTGCGTAAGGCTTCCGCCTGTACCGGTTACGGTTATGGGGTACATGCCGGCCACAGTGGTCGAGGCCACGGCGAGCGTCAAGGTCGACGTGCCGGAACCCGGCGCCGCGATCGGCGTGGGATTGAAGCTTGGGGTTACGCCCGTGGGCTGGCCGGTTGCAGACAAGGCGACGGCCGAATTGAAGCCGCCTGCAACGGCGGTGGTGATCGTCGATGTGCCGCTGTTACCTCGCACCACCGAGACCGAAGAGGGCGAAGCAGAAACGGTGAAGCTGGGCACGGCCGTCACGGTCAAAGTGACCGTGGTCGTTTGCGTAAGGCTTCCGCCAGTACCTGTGACGGTGATCGGGTACATACCGGCCACAGTGGTCGAGGCCACGGCCAGGGTCAGGGTCGAGGTGCCGGAACCCGGTGCCGCGATCGACGTGGGACTGAAGGTTGCGGTTACGCCCGTGGGCTGGCCGGTGGCGGACAAGGCGACGGCGGAATTGAAGCCGTCCACAGCGGTGGTGGTGATGGTCGATGTGCCGCTCGCGCCCTCCGCCACCGTGACCGAAGTGGGCGAAGCAGAAACGGTGAAGCTGGGAACAGGCGATCCGGCAAGTGCGTCGATTAGGGCGCTTCCGTTGGGACTGCCCCAGCCGGTCGACAAGTCATAGCCGACGGTTGACCCGAGCGTATTGCCTCCACTGGTGACGTCGTGAAAGTCGGTGTCATATTGCGAGCTCAAACCAATCGTATAAAGAGCCGGATTAATGAAGCCGAGCGGGGGTTTGCCGTTAAGGACCGCCTGCTCGTTGACCAGCGCCATGTAGCCGGCCCACATGGGCGTTGAAAAGGTGGTGCCACCGTAAAGATTTGCGGTGCAGGTCGTCTGGTCGGCGCAGACGTAAAAGCTGAAATCTGCATTGGCCGCAACGTCTGGGCCGTTCCGGTAGGTTTGGGAACAACCCGCGCAGCCAGCCGCGGTGGCCACCTGCCAGGATGGAATTGCATAGTCGTCCGGCGAAATGCCGCCGCCGGTGTCCTCCCAACCCGTTTCCGAGGCCCATGCGCCGCCTGCGCCGGTCGTGGTCAAGCTAGTTCCGCCGACGGTGGTGACGTAGGCGCTTTCGGCCGGCCAATAAAAGCCAACACCCGATCTCCATATACCGTCGTCGCCGGCGTCCATAAACAAGTTCTGGCCTTGCGCGGCGAACTCTTCGAAGTAGACGTCGTCGGTTGTGGGATCAGCAGGTGTCCACCCCCACGAGCAGCTCAGTTGAGCGTTCAGCGGGCTGGCCGTGGCCATGGCGTTGAAGATGGCCGTATCGTCGATTGTTTGCCCGGACAGCGCGCCCGTTCCGATGTACATCACCAGGCTGGATAACCCCGGCGCCATGCCAAGCGACTGGGTCATATCGATGGTCTGTTCCGTGTCATCGCAGGTCGGCTCTGCGCAACTTGTGCTCTGGGTGTCGACGGACTTGAGCGTGATGGGGACGTTGTTGGTTTGGCCTACGTTCGTGTAGTACGTGGTCAGGTCGGTCAGATCGGTACCGATGAACTCGAACAACCCCACCGATTGGCCGGCGCCCGTGAGTTGCGCCGAGTTATTCCCATTGACGTAGTATGCCTCCCTCATATCGCTGCCGAGGTACGCGGCGGAGGGGCCGGAGCCGGTCGTGGCATTAGGCTCCGCTGCCGCATTGGACTGCGTCTCCGTGGCGCTCGCATTGCTGCGCGCCAGTGCGTTCAACGCCGTGCCCGCATCTTTGCGCGCGAACGCGGGTTTTGGGGTCGAATAGTTGTCGAGGCCGGCGATGTGCCATAACTGGACCGTCAGGTTCGGCGTGGGCTCGCGGTCCGGCGCAAAGAAAGTGCGATTTTCGGTGGGGTGCTGGTAGACCCCCATGATCACATTGAACGCCTTCTCAATGTTCGCCACCGGACCCGTCACATCCAGGTTCATGCGATTGCGAGAAGTGCCCACCACCGACAATCCGTTCGCTTCCACGAAACGAACAACCGAGTCATAATCCTCCTGGCTGGGGCCAAACCTGGCGGTGAACTCATCCACCGTGAGGAATCTCCGATAGGACGCGCTCGAAGGATCGTAGAGTTCCTTCAGGAAGGCTTGCAGATCCGCTTCATTACGGTGCGGCAGCACGAGACTCAGGCGCATGGACTGCGCTGCGGGCAGACGCCCGACCAGAGGTGCCTGCCCATTGAGCGTCTCTTGACGCACATGGCGCGTCAGCAACGGCTGCTGGGCCTGGGAAACGATGGCCGCGCCCGAGACAAGTGCGGACACAAGCAGAATCCTGAGTGCGGGGAACCCTACACCTTGGTGCATGAATGTCTCCTCTGAATTTGCGCGATCGAATGGGGGGCCTGGGGACAGGACTAATTCTCTGAATTGTACGCGTAACCAACGAAAGGATTGAGCAGGGTTTAAAGATTATTTCTTCCGGGGGGCTGACTCAGAGCGACTGGTCCCGGGAAGTCGGCCTGTACTTGGAATCCTGACGCGATACTAACCCGGAGGTTGGCCGAACCGTGATTCAAGTTCGAAGGCGGGTCCGATCGCGGCATCGCGGCTTAGTTGATTTCTCGAAAAATGAGGAGGGGAGAAGACAGGGACCGGGGATCGGGGAACAGAGAACCAGCTGACAGCTTCTGGCTACCAGATTGCTGAGCGAGCGGGTCGGATGCCTTCCTTCCAAGTCATCCATTTAGAGCCTATCTTCGAAATCTGCCGGGCACGGCCAATGAGACTCATTTCTCCCACCTGTACAAGGGACCTACGCACCGGGTAGGCTTTGAGATTGCCCGCGGGCGGCAAGACCAAATTCCTCGAAGCGCACAAAAACGGAGAAAGAATGCCAACAGTAATCCTGGCAGGAATCGGATGGCACATCATCGGAGCAGCCTGCGCTGCTTCTTTCTATGCGCCCATCGAAAAAGTGAGAAAGTGGTCCTGGGAGACGACCTGGGCCGTCGCCGGATTTTTCTCCTGGATTCTGCTGCCAATCGGCGTGAGCTATCTTCTGCTGCCGACTTTTCACGGCTTCTACGCTTCGCTCGACTCCGGCCTAATGGTACGAGTTGCGCTCTTCGGCGCCATGTGGGGAGTGGGCAACGTCAGTTATGGGCTCACCATGCGCCATCTTGGAATGTCGCTCGGCATTGGCGTGGCCATCGGCGTCACCCTCATTGTCGGCACATTGGTTCCGCCCCTTATGCACGGCCAGGCAGCGATGCTCTTCAGCACGCGCAGCGGCCTGCTAACGATGGCGGGCGTTCTTGTGGCAGTGATCGGCGTAGCCATCGTTTCCTACGCCGGCCATCAGAAAGAAGTCGAACTCGGCGCCGGGGCGCAGGAATTCAACGTGAAGCTCGGGCTTGCCCTCGCGGTCATGTGCGGGATTTTTTCTTCGGGCATGTCCTTCGCCATCGATGCCGCCAAGCCCATTGCCGCCGCAGCAGAACACCTGGGAGTCAATCCGCTCTACTCTGCGCTGCCCAGCTATGTGCTCATCATGGGCGGCGGTGCAGTCATTAACATGAGCTACTGTTTTATTCGGCTGGGATTCAAAAAAGATCTTTCTATCCGCGCCGACCTCGCGCAGCCACGCGCAACGCTCATCAAGAACAGTTCGTTGGCCGCAGCCGGCGGAATCATGTGGTACCTGCAGTTCTTCTTTTACGCGTGGGGCGCTGCCAACATTCCGCAGCGCCTCGGCTATGTGAACTGGATGCTGCATATGAGCATCTATGTACTCTGTGGCGGGCTCGTGGGCCTCGCCCTCGGCGAATGGGCGGGCGTGCGCAGCCGGCCCATCCGGCTTCTTTGGGCGGGAATCCTCGTCATCATCGCCGCCGCAAATCTGGTGGGCCTGGGAATGGCGTCGTAATTTCTGGGCCTGGTTATTTGGCAAATTCCGATTGTTGTCGGGATGCTGACCCAAATTGAAGAACGGTTACCATAGGTGAACTGCTCTGGGATTCCCTTCTTGTCAGCGCCCATTCCCGCCAGTAGACTAACGGCCATACACGCTCTCGTTCGTTCTGCGGCTCGCTCGACGAATCAACTGCAAGAGGTTCCTTCTTCATGCGGTATCGAGGATGCGGCTTTGTTCACGTGTTGGTGCACGGCGGCAGCTGCACAGCCGTGAATTTCTGCCTCGCGCTGCTAGGCGGCGTCGCCGCGTTCTGGCTCGCTGTGCCAACGCCAGCATCTGCTCAGGATGCCTTGTCCGCGAGCAGCGTTCTCGCAGCGCCCTTGATCTCACCCGCGGAGCAACCGGCCAAGCCGCCTGCGGCGAGCGAAATCACCGTCGAAGGATTGGTCTCCTACGGCAACTACAGAATCTTTGCTTCGGGCGAGAATTGTAAGCTCTACGACATTGGCATTGAGTACGATCGCCACACGTGGGGCCACTTGCTAGGTTCGCGCGTGGATTATGTGGCCGAATTCATGCCCATGGTGCTCCTGAACCAGCCGACGGAAATGGACATCTGGGGCAACACCGAGAGCGCAAGCCGCAAGACCGTGCCCGGAATCGACATCGCGCCGATTGGGATCCGCTGGCTGTGGCGCGACGGAAAGGCCATCAAGCCTTACTTGATGGCGAAAGGCGGTGTTCTCGTGTTTGCGCAAAAGCCGCTCTCATCGAAGACGACCTATGAGAACCTGAGCCTCGAGTCGGCCATCGGGCTTGAAGTCCGCCTGAACGACCGCTTGGATCTGCGCCTTGGCTTGTTCGGTGACTTTCATTTTTCCGACGGCTTCATCGTTCCCGTCAACCCCGGCCTCGACGTGATGAACGCAACCATGGGCCTCACCTATCATTTGCACAACAAAAGGCAAATCGCCGTCCATTGACGCACTTTGCTTCACGGCAGCGGCAGCTCGCGATCAAGACCTGACTTAACGAGGTCGAGCCGCAGCCTTTCTACGTTCGAGAAGATCATCCCTCTCATCCCCAACGCTGCAGCCGCATCGACATTCTCTTGCTTATCGTCAATGAACAGCGTCTCCTCGGGCCGCGTTCCCAGCCGCTCGAGTGCGAACCGATAGATAGCCGGGTCCGGCTTGGCCACGCCAAGTTGATAGCTCCAAACCAGCACATCGAACCGCGAGAGCCAGTCGAGTTCGCGCACCATGTGCTCGTGCACGGAATCTCCCATGTTGGAAACGATGGCCGTCAGCAGGCCGCGCTGCTTGACTGCGAGTTGCCATGCCAGCATTGCAGGGTCTCCGCGAGTCCACATCCGCGCGTCCCACTCGTTCAGCTCTGCGATCTCTGATTCGTCCAACGTCAGCCCGGCATCGCGCACGATGTTGCGCCAGAACCCAGGGCCGGTTAGCTTTCCCTCGTCGTAAGCGTTCCGATCCTTCCAATAAAAGTGGTCCAGGCGATCCGCCGAGAGCCCGCTTATCCGCAGGAGCTCGGCGTATGCAGCGGGATCCGGAGGGCCCGTCAGCACTCGTCCATAGTCGAAGATCACAGCGCGCAGAGCCAACGGTACCTCGATTGCGCCCACAGTTCCCTTTGGTTCCCCATGTATCGTTTGAAGAGGCGCTTCTTTCATTGTGCATTACCAAAACCCGCGGCCCAGTCGATCATGAGCGCCGATCCGCAGAGTCGAATCCCATGCCCTTCTCGCAGCGAACCAACTGGAACACCGAAGAGAGCGAACTGGCCCGCGCGCACCGCGAGCGCCTGGCGGCAGGTTTGCCCATCGCCGACCTCAC
>CAZVYV010000202.1:0-5835 GCA_964630985.1 uncultured Occallatibacter sp. | reverse complement strand
GCGGACCGGGCAGCATTCCCAAGGAGTTCTATGTCAGCTCTTGTACGAACCGCAACCGTCGCCTACGGCGGCATGCGTGCGTTTCTCAAAAAGCTCAAGAGCCCGCTGCTGCTCGCCATTCGCCTCTATTGGGGATGGCAGTTTGCAACGGATGGATGGGGCAAGCTGCATCACCTGGATCGCGTCGGCCAGTATTTCGCCACGCTCAACCTGCCCATGCCGCATCAAACCGCTCTCTTCGTCTCGGTCGTCGAGTTTGCCGGCGGAATTCTTCTCGCAGTCGGCCTGGCCACGCGCCTTACCGCCCTCGTGCTCTTCGTCAATATGACCGTTGCCTTCTGGACCGCGGAAAAGCCCGCATTCCTCGGAGTTCTTTCCAATCCCGACCAGTTTCAGGGCGCCGACGCCTATAACTACTGGTTCGCCGCGCTTCTCATCATGATCCTTGGCCCCGGACTATTCGCGCTCGATACGCCGCTCGCCCTTCGTTTCTCTCGGCCAGCCATGGCTGCGAAATCTGCGCTATCATCGATCCGAGCAAAATTCAGATAAAAATAGGCTCTAAGTAAGGCTCGGGTCCCATGCGTATCGTCTACCTGCTCTCGTCGCTCGGCGTGGGTGGGGCAGAAAAGCAGGCGCTGGCCATAGCAGATCGAATGGCCACGCGCGGTCACACCGTCGCATTGCTGGTGCTGATGCCACGCCTCGCGGCAGAATGGCCCACCGCAATTTCCACCCTTCACCTCGATGTGCACAAAACTCCCTGGAGCGTGCTCAAGTGCTTCAAGCGCGGGCACGCATTTCTGCGCGAGTTTCAGCCCGATCTGGTCCACAGTCACAGCTTTCACGCCAACATTTTTGCGCGCCTGCTTCGGCTCACCGCATCGCCATTCGTCTTGATCTCCACCGTGCATAACGTGTACGAGGGTGGATGGCATCGCATGCTTGCCTATCGCCTTACAGACTTCTTGAGTCGCCGGACCGTCGCCGTGAGCCAGGTCGCCGCCGATCGCTTTATCCGCGTTGGCGCCGTGCCGCGTCGCAAGTGCTCGGTAATTCTCAATGGAATCGACGTTCGAGAATTCGCGCCGGATGGAGAGAGCGGTGCGCGGGTTCGAGCAGAAATTGGCGTATCTGAAGCGAAGGAAGAAGCCGAGTTCGTCTGGCTTGCCGTCGGCCGTCTCGCCCCGGCGAAGGACTATCCAAACCTTTTGCACGCCTTTGCGGAAGTGCGCTTAGGTCGCGGCGATGCGCGTTTGTGGATCGCGGGCGACGCAGCCGTGGGCCAGATCGCAGCGTTGCAGCAATTACGAAGCGAATTAGAGCTCGGTGATTCCGTCCGCTGGCTCGGCCTGCGCCGCGACATGCCCGCGCTCCTCGACGCGGCCGATGCCTTCGTTTCCGGTTCTGCGTGGGAGGGAATGCCGTTGGCTGTCGGTGAGGCCATGGCGATGGCCAAACCCGTTGTCGCTACCGATGTGGGCGGCGTGCGCGAGCTGGTCGGTGACGCGGGCGTCGTCGTTCCGGCGAAAGATCCAGCGGCGCTGGCCGATGCAATGCTGGCGACAATGGGTAAGGGCAGGGAAGAGCTTGCTGCGCGTGGCCGCATTGCACGCATGCGCATCGTCAGTCACTTCAGTATGGACGCGACGGCAGACACGTGGGAGGAGATGTACGACAAACTGCTCGCGAACCGCGAACCGTGAACAACGAACAGGAAACAGCAAAAGGCAAATGTGTGCGCCTTTAGCGGGTTTTCCTGATCCCTGTTCCCTAATCCCTATTCCCTGCTTTTAGAACTGAAACGCCGCCTGAAAGAATATTCGCCGCGCGGCCGAGCTAGTCGAGAAGATACTCCCCGCGAGCCCGTCAGATTTGCCGAACTGAGGACCCGGACCATATTGCCCGGTGCTGGAATTGAAAGTAGGCTGAATGCCGCCCACCGGCGTACCCAGGTCGATGTCGTTGAACAGATTTAGCGCCTGAACGTTGAAGTTCAGCGAGTATTTCTTGTTGTTCGCGTTTGCGCCCCCAGGGCCACCACCCAATCCTCGAGGCCCACCGCCTCCGCCGCCTCCGCCAAACGGTCCGCCACCAAAGCCGCCACCAAAACCTCCTCCACCGCCGCCTCCGCGACCACCACCCTGTGACGGTCCGCCGGGCGACGCCACTTTGGGACCGATCCCGAACGATCGCCCCACGCGCAGATTGACCGCGACCGCTGACGGGCCGTTTCCAAGCGAAATAGGAATCAGCGTCTCACCCGCTCCCGGCACAAGGTCCAGCGTTCCGAAGCTCGTCCCGACAACATTGCTCGTCGTCGGGGACGCGCTGGTGAATGAAGGCCGGCTGTTGAAGAAATTGTCGCCTGTCAAATCGTAAGGCGAAGTGACGTTGTAGGGGCTGCCTGCCTGGGCAATCAGAAACGGATTGAAGGTGATTCCCCACGGGCCGTTGTAATTGCCCATCAAAAACAGCCACTGCGGCCGAATGAATGAGGCGCGTCCGTAATCCTGTCGCAGGTCGTAGGAGTTAGAGGGGTTCGATCCGGCGCCGCCATCCGAGTTCGCCCAGCTTCCTGCGTAGAAACCAATAACGTTGAATTTTTGCGAGAAGCGGGCGTTGATGTTCACAATCACCTGGTTCTCATTGAGCACTGCCTCGGGGAAATACTGATCCACAATCCCTTCGGACGGATTGGGCCGCGGCGCAGTAATCGTCGGCGCCCCGCCGGAATTGTAGGTATAGTCGCCGGGCAGATACGCATTGGAATCGCGCACCACCAGTTGATGGATACCAGAGGTATGCATGTAGGTGAACGTGACCGTCGCGGCCTTGGTCATCTGGCGTTCCACGCTCACGCCGAGCTGCGCCAGATAGGGCGAACGGTAGGCGGGCGAGATCGAGTTGATCGCTGATGTACGCGCCGTGCCCGCGTTGCAGTTGGTGCCTGCTTGAGCCAGTGCGTTGTCTACGTTGGTTCCGTCAAAGCATGTTGGACCGCTGATGACGAATTGCTTTTGGCTGTCGGCGCCTCCGTTCAGCTCCTCCAGGCCCATCAGGTTGTTGGTGGCGAAGCGATCGTAGAACAATCCGAAGCCGCCACGCAGCACCGTCTTCGGATTCGATCCTTTCTTGTGCCCGTCCAGCGCATAGGCAAACGCCACACGCGGAGCCCAGTCGCTGTGGTCGGCGATGTGGTTCTGCCCCTCCCAGCGCAACCCTCCCGAAAGCGTGAGCAGTTTGCTCACTGTCCAGTCGTCCTGGAAGTAGAGCGCGGCGTTGAAGACATTTCCCTGAAATGCAAACGGTCCGGTGGTGTAGGTGAGCTTGATCGGCAGGCAGCCGCCCGCGGTGTTCGCCGGGCAATTGGTGCCGAGCGGCTGGTTGCTCGCCCAGTTGTTCCAGGTGTTCACAAAGGCCGTGATCGAAGGAAAGGTAAATCCGCCGTTGAAGTTCGAGTCCGTCGACTGGGCCTCGCGGTCGTCGCGCAGCCAGGCGCCCATTTTGATGGCCTGCTTGCCCTCGCTTAGCGTGAGGTAATTCTGCAGTTCGAAGTGATCGCTGTGCGAGGTAGAGGTCTGTGCCGAGCTGCCGCCAGAGGAGAACACCCTTGGCACGCTCATGCTGGGCGCGCCGCCGGCCGGACCGAAACCGGGCGCGGAACTCACCGGAGACGATGAAGAGTTGGCGCGGCGATATTCGAAGCGCGTCTCGTCGACCATCTTGTCGCTGATCACCTGCGTGTCGTCCAGTTGCACCGTGTGCTCCAGCGAATCGCTGGTGCCGGATGTCGAAGGTAGCGCAGTCGATTTCAACGAGCCTTTCACATCGTTGATGTAGAACTGGTAGCGCACGGTCAGCGTGTTCTTTTGCCCCAGTTGCAGATCGACCCGCGGCGAAACTTCAAGATGGTTTGCTGGGCTGAAAAGACTACCTGAAACCACACCGGGGCTGATCGACCACATGTCACTCGTTCCGTCGTATACCGGTCCGTTGGGAATATAGAAAACATTGTCGGTTTGCGTATCGCGCTGTTCCACGCTGAAAAAGAACGACGCCCACTTCGACATCGCGCCGCTCACGGATGCGTTGTACTGAATGCTGTAGTAGGAGGGCAGCTGGGCTGTAAACGGGTTGCCCGTGTTGAAGACGTTGTCGTTCCCCTGGCCGTATACACGGCCGTGCAGCGTGTCTGTGCCCGGCTTGGTGAGAATCTCGATACGCCCGTATCCGATCTTGTCGAATTCTGCAGAAAACGGATTCTGGTTAATGCGAATCTCGCGAATGGCGGACTTGGGCGGCAATTGGCCGCCCGTAAATCCGTCAATATAGATCTGGCCGCCGTTGGGGCCTGCCGAAGGGCCCGCGAGCGCAGTCAATTCGCTCGAGAGTTCGTCCGGATCGTCAGAGAGTGCGTCGAGGTCGCTGCCCTTGAGCACGATGGAGTTCGAGTTGGCGCCGGCTTCCGTGCTCACCGTCGGGGCACCCTCGTCGGTCACCACAACTTCTTGCTGGGCGGCTTCAATCGCCATTTTGATGTCGATGTTCTTGGTTTGCCCCGCGGTCAACGAGATCGGCGCGGAGACGAACGGCGCAAAGCCCGAGAAGCTGGCCTCGATCACATAGCTTCCGGCGGGAAGCCCGTGCACCTGGTAGCCGCCGGCCGAGTCGGCGGTCGCGCTGCCCACGTTCTTGCCTGCAGCAGTTTCCACCGTCACCTGCGCGCCGGGAATCAACGCACCCGTGGGGTCGAGGATGTGTCCGTGCAGCGTGCCCGGAGTCGCGCTCTGCGCTCCAGAATTTGGTGCGGGCTGCGTGGCAGGCGTAGCCGGCGGATTTTGCGGCGCGGGTGTCGACGGCGCTGCGGGAGGCGCTGGTGTGCCGGAAGATGTACCAGCAGGCGCCGCTTGCGCCCGTGCGGTTGTGCAGGAAAACGCTATCAAAAAGGCGGCGGCAAATGAAGTCAGGTATTTCGATTTTGAATGCAAAGTTTCCTCGCTTGCGGATGAATAAAAAAGAATGAAACTACTGGGCGCCTGCCTCGGAGTCGCCCGAGCTCAGGCTCCAGTTCGAAAGCAGGTCCTGCGCTTGCGGTGCTTCGAGCAGCGGTTCCACTCCAGCCAGCAGCTTGACCGCGCTCACGCCCGAGGTGTCCTGCGTGGCCACGATCATCACCGCTTCGCCCTTCTGCAGACCGGGCAGTTGAATCACCGGTGCGCGCTCGAGAATCGTTTCAAAATCCATGCGACCTGCGCCGCCTCCACCGCTTTGACTGAAGCCTTGCGGCGAACCACCACCACCGCCGCCAGCCGTACCGCCCGGCGAGGGGCGTCCACCCGAGGCGCCTTGTCCTCCGGCGCCTTGTCCTCCCTTGAGACGCGTCGCCAGAAACGCGGCAACTTTATCGTCAAGACGTCGCATCTGCGCGTCGGCGGAGATGCGAATCGTAACCGGCTTCTTGGTGGCCAGATCTTTTACCGTCACCGTGGAGGCGGAAGTGTCGATGGAGAGAATCGTTCCGGCGATGCTGAGGAAGCTGCCGGAGACAATGCCGTCGGCGGCGATTGTCGTTCCATCGGGGTTCTTCGTGCCGCGAGCCCACAACTGGTCGCCGGGCTGAATCGCAGTGATCGGCGCGGGCTGCGCCTGATCGAAGCGCACCGAACCGGGAGCATAACGTTTCAGCACCGTGGAGCTCGCCGTATTTACCAGAACTTCTTTCGTCGCTGCGCCAGCGCGAACGTTCACCACAATCACTCCGGAGGTCGCATCGACACTCTTCACCAGTCCGTGGACGCCCTGGTTCCACAGCTCCGCTTCGGTTTGCTGCTT
>CAZVYV010000201.1:0-5839 GCA_964630985.1 uncultured Occallatibacter sp. | reverse complement strand
TCCCTAATCCCTAATCCCTAATCCCTGGTCCCTGTCTCTAGTACCCCCCGCACCAGTACTTGATCGTGTACGCCGTCGACGCCGTCAGCGCTGTGTTCGCCGTGATCGTCATTGCCGTCGTGCTCTCTGTCCACGTGTCGGTGGTGATCATTCCTGTCGCGCTCAGCGTCGTTACCATGCAGTTGGCCTGGTTTGTGTGCGTGTTTGGAAAGGTCAATGTCGCCAGCGTCCCCGTCGTCGGGCTCGTCCCCGTCGTCAGTGTCACTGTTCCACTCACGCCATCACATGTGTGGCTTGTCGCGCATCCAATCGTCGGGCTCGACCCCGCGGCTGCGCCCGTGGCCACGCCCATCGTCCCCGTGCCCATGATGAACTTGCCTTGCAGGTAGCCCGTCGCCGTCGTGTTCCCGCTTCCCGACACCTGCAACGCCGCGGTCGAATAATTCGAGCCGCCCTCGTACACAATCAACCCCGACGTTCCCGATCCGCTCGTGTTGTTGATCACCACCGCGTTCGCGCCGGCTCCGGCATTGATCGTCGTATTTGCGTTCGCAGGCAGAATCACCCGGTCCAGCGAGTTCGCCGCATCGGTCACGCGCAAGTAGTTGTTTGCGTCTTTTTGTATCTGCCACTTTGCCGCGCCCGAATAATTGTTGAACTGCACGATGCCGGCATAATCCGCGCTCGATCCTGGCTGAATCGCCAGCATCTGGTTCGAGTTCGCTCCGTTCTGCATGGTTACGTTGCCTTTTATCGTCGTTGCCCCGGTCAGCGTCTGCGTTCCAGTCACATTCAAAGTTCCGCTCAACGTTTCCGATGCTCCCGCCAATGTTCCGCTCACTGTGGGACCAGACAAGCTCGGGCTTGTTGCCAGCACCACGCTTCCGCTTCCTGTCGTCGACGCGCTCACCGGTTGTCCGTTGCTGTTGGTTCCCAACGCCGCCGCGCTTGCCGGAATCGTTCCGCCATTCAGGCCGCTCACCGTCGTCGCGCCCTCTGTCCCTGTCACGTCGCCGCTCAGGCTCCCCGTAAAGTTTGTCGCCGTGTTTGCTGTCGCCGCGGTAGTGGCCGTCGCTGCTGTAGCCGCCGTCGTCGCGTTCGCCACCGCCATGGCGCCAATCGCGCTCACAATCTCTGCCGCTGTCGCCGCCGCCGGCGGAGCATTGGTCTGCCAATACCCCAGCCCTGTGAACGGCGTCACGCCGCCCACAGTTGTGCTCGTTCCGCTCTGGTTGTAGAACGCAGGGCTGTACTGGCTGCCCGTCTGCACGGTTCCGTTTCCTGACCCACTCGCCACCGTGCAAGTTGTCCCTGAGCAGGTCACTCCGGGCCCCGTGAATGTGAACGCCCCGCTATTGCCGTTGATCGAGCTCACGTTGCTCGGCAGCACCCCTGGCGTCCACTTGCTCGTTGCCCCATTCCACATCGGTACTGACCCATTCCCTGCGCCACTATCCGTCCAGTCGGCCAGGTTGGCCGTGCCCAACGGCGCCCCGTTCACCTCAATTCCCGTCGCATTCACCGCGCCGTTCACGTTCTCCGCGTTTGGCCATGGATGCACCGAGATCCATGCCAGATCAGTCGCGATTGGAGCGCCGAGATAGAACGCCAATGACTGTCCCGATAACGTGCTCAGATCGGCGTCGAAGCATGTAGTCGAGTAGCTAGTTGTCAGCGCAGGAGAAATGGTCGCGACCTGCGTAGATCCTGTCTGCAGCCAGAAGTTCACGGTTCCGTTGCCTGAATCGCCCTTCATCCTCGCGCAGATATGCACTTTGGTGGCGGGCAGATCGGCTCCCGTATTTGCCGGGCCAACCACGATGCTGCTTTGGTTGATCGCCGACCACGCAACCTCATTGTTGGCTGAAATCGCCACGTGACTTCCCGTTTCGCTCGAGTTGTCCGCAACAACGGGATAGAACGCGCCAACGGGCAACAAATCTTCCGGCCAGATCCAGAGATCAGCCTGATTGTTGTATGGAGTCAGTTCATCGCCATTGGATACGAAATCGCCGCTGTGGGCAAACGCGTGAGTCTGGCGGGAATCCGTGGCACTGCACGACCTGAAAACCGAAGGTTCGATTCCGTCCACGGGATTAAACAACCTCCCAAGAGAGCAGCGGTTCCCGAGTCCGGTGTCGTTGATTGCGGCCATATCGGACGCATCCACAAGCTCGATATCGTTCATTTTCCCCGTGATGTTTAAGGGCCCGCTGTCTACGCAGCCTACGCATTTTGAATCAAAAGCGTCCCATTGCCCGGGGCTGAGGATCGCTCCGCCGCCAATGGTGGTATTGCTTATTTTGTGATCAAGTCCCTCGATTCGCCAGCCGCCTCCTGGCGTCACTTGGCCCTGGTCCTCGACTTCGACGCTGTCGACAATCCACCATCCGGCGTTGGTTTCCTGAATCGCGTTGTACTCCAGAATTTGTGGGCCGAACCGTGCGTTAGCAATTTGGCCGCCGTACCAACGCGTCCAGCCGCCGTCATACGATACCCAGGGGTAATTCGCTTCGATGATGACATTGCGTAGCTCGTTCAAGTCACCGAGCGCTGCGTTCGTTCCGCTTCCCGAAGTGTCCGACGGAACCGCCAGGAACCCCCATGCGGTGCGGATACTCACGTTATCGAACGTGTCGGCGTAGGGTTGACCGCCTGTGCCTTGGAACAGGAAAGCGCACGTATTGTTCTGCTGCAACATCGAAACCGTATGAACGGATAGGTTTCTGAACACCGCCTGATCGGGTCCGTTCCCCGCGGAAGTATTCGACGTATCGTCATAGGCCAGGCCGCAATTGCCCACCGTAGTGGTCGTCGGCAAGCCCATAATCGACACGTAAAGAATCGAATTGCTGTGGGTGGGATAACCCCACGCCGTCGCCAGGGTTGCCGTGTTCGATCCGTATCCCGTGCCCGATCCCACCGATGCGATGGTCGTCGAAACCGTGTGGGTCCCGTCCGAAAGAGTTACATTCTGTCCAACATCGCCGGGGTCAAACTCACATGATGCCGAAGTAATGGCGGAGCTTCCATTCGCTGCCGCAACATCGGAGCAAACACGCCCCGGGCGCCGGTGTGGAAAGCTGGCGCTCACATCGACCGAGTCATCGACGATGATGCCGAAATCCTGCCACACAAAAGTGGTGTGGGGTGCCGTGTACCCGCCGAACGATGGATCGCCCGTCGCAAATACATCCTTACCGGCAGCCCCGCGGATAGAGACACTACTCGAAAACCCGCCCGCGCCGTGGGGCCCGTAGATACTCACCCCTTTTGGATTCAGGGTCGCGGCGACATAATACACAGTCGCTGCGTTCGCAGCCGATGGATTCACCGGCAGATACACGCTACCGCCAGACAAATATGCGGCATTGATCGCTGCCTGAATCGCTGCGGTGTTGTCTGTGCAACTCGTGGCCGCCCCGGCCGCTGCACAGTCGCCAACCGCTCCATAGGCCGTCACCGGAATCGTCGCTTGTCCGCCAAGATTCGCCAGCGCGCCGCTAGCGCTCGTCGCGCCTGTGCCTCCTGAATTCAGCGGCACCGCGTTCATGCCCCCGATCGACGTTCCGTTGCCCATGTAATACGCAATCTGCCCCGAGTTTGCGGAGTTGATGGTGCCGCTCGCGCCTCCAGATCCCGATCCGCTTCCGCAGGGCGTCCCCGTATTCGTGATGTATCCCGAGTTATCGATCTGCAGGCAGTTGTCTCCGCTTACTGCCGCCAGTCCGGGAAACTTGATCGCATTCGGCGCCACAAATGCCGCATCCAGGCTCGTGCTGGATCCTGAATAGATATCCGTCTCTGCTCCAGAGCCGCTTTCAAAATTCAACCGTATGTGCCCGGTCGGATTACTCGCATCAATATACGTATCCCCGCTGTTTGTGCTTTGATAGGCTTTGAAGCTGTCTAACCCACCGGTCGCCGAATTCAATGCCCAGTTATTGCTCGCGTCCTTCACCAGGTACCATTGGCTGTTTCCGTTCCAGTCTTTGTAAGTGAACGATCCCTTTTGGCTCGTTGTAAGTCCGGGCCACAGATAGTAATCCACTTCCGCATCGGCGCTGTTGCGCAGTGACACCGTCCCCGTCGACTGCGTCGTTCCGCCCACCAGCAGATTTCCCACAAATTGCGCATCGCCTGCCTTGTCGACTGTCGCCACCGCTGCCGGCGTTGCGCCGCCGCTGGCGAACGTCACGCCTCCCGTGCCGGAATTCGTCGAGCAGTTGAAGCACACATTGCCTGAGCCGGCGGCGTTCAGCGCGGTTTGATTGTTGGTGCTGCTTTGTCCTGAGTTCCACTGCTGGATCTGTAACCGGTACGTGTTGTTCAGCAGATCCTGCAATTGGTAAAGTTGCTGACCGCCCGTCGCGTCGCTGAACCCGTAAATCCACCGGTAACCGTAGTCGGTCTGGATCTCGTTCAGCAATCCGCGCTCGTTCCCCTGCCCGGTCCCCAGTCGAAAGTGATTCGTGAGAGTCGCATCTTGTTGGCTCATGTACCAGTCGCCGTTCAATGCGTTAAAACTCCGATGAAATGTGTCCAGAAAGCTGTTGCGCGTTCCGTTGTCTGTCAGCTTTCCGGTAAACATCGTGCCGCCCGTTATCCAGTTGTTGTACGCACTTCCCGCGTCCGCTACCACTTGGCTCGTCGAGTTCTCGTTCCGCAGGCCAACAATCGTGTTGTTCTGTGCATTCGGCCCTAAGTGCAGCGCAGTCGAGCATCCCTCGATATCTCCACCTGTAAATGTGTTTCCGTCGCCTTGCAGTAAGTTGATCCCATAAGTTCCTGCGATCGGATTTCCGCCGCTGGTCGGGCAATCGATGTGCAGCCGCACAAAGGTGCTCGCATTCATCCAATCCGTCGTCGCCGGATTTGTAACCTGATGCCCGATCGCATTCACCGCTGTTCCGAATCCGCTGAACTGGTTATCCAGAAACGTTCCACCTGAGTAATTGCCGGTCCCATCCAAAGTCATGCCCGTCTGGTTTGAGTTACCCAGGAAATACAAGCTTTCTAAGTCCATCTCCTGTGTCCGGAATGCAACCAGCCCCTGCGCCGTCGCGCTCGTGGCTCCCGTCGTATTAATCACCACGTTGTCCAGATGAAATCCCGGAGTATCCGTCGCGTACGTCGGGTCACCCACCTCGACCATTGCGCCCGATCCCGTGTACGCAAGCGCTGTTCCGCCCATGCTCCCGCTCGCCGATGTTCCGCCGCGGAGCGCGCACCCGCGCAGTGCCACATTCCTTGTTCCCGCGGTGACGACGATCTGTTTTGCCGTCGTAATCGTCGCGCACGGCAGCAGGATCGCCACATTGTTCGTCGCGATTGTCAGATTCGATCCCATCGTCAAATTGCCCGTAAAGTTTCGCGCATCGCACGTCCCGCCATAGCTTGCATTCACCGCGCTCACGCACGCCTGGATCTTCGCGCCGATGTCGGCGCCGCCAAACTGATCTACTTGGTACAAGGCGCCAAGCTGTTTGGCAGTCAAGGTCCCGGTCACGCTCCCGCCCGTCAGCGGAAGCTCCGCTGCGGCCTGCGCATCCACGTAATGTTTGTCAGCCGCCTGCAGCGGCTGCGTCGGATCGCCATTCAAATAAAGCGGCCCCGTCAGCGTTCCGCCCGTCGCGGCCAATCCGCTGCCCCCGCTGACACCCGCGATCGCCTGGTCCACATACGCCTTGCTCACCGCCTGCACCGCCTGCGCCGCCGGCATCACCTGCGACTGCACCTGCGCCAGGCTCGCTTGCGACGCCGCCGGAACCACCCAGTACTGTGTGCTCGTCGTGCCGTCGCTCATGTAATACACGGCCGTGTAGTACTCTCCCGCGGG
>CAZVYV010000200.1:0-5861 GCA_964630985.1 uncultured Occallatibacter sp. | reverse complement strand
TGCTATTTGAATTGTTTGGCACCATGAAGCTCTTGTTTCCGGTGCCGTTTACGCCGGTGTACGTCGCCGTCGTAGCCGACAAACTATACAGGTAAGTGGCCGCGAAGCCGGTGATGTTCTGGTGATTCGCTACGTTGAAGGCATTGAGAATCAGGTCAACGCTGTGGATGGTTTTGCTGCCCTCGAAGACGACCGACTTTTGCAGGCGGGCATCGTCGACGATGCGACGGGGGTACTTATAGGTGTCGTAACCGATCTGAGGAATGATCGTGGGACCGCCAGTTCCGTTCCAACTGGTGAGGATTGCACCTGTTGGCCTGCCGCTGACGCCTGCTGTAAAGGGCAAGCCGTTCTGCATCTGGAAACTGTCGTCGAGGCTCCAGTCGTTGACCAGCCACTTCAGCGGATTGCCTCCGTGGAGGTTGGGCAAGTTGTAGAGGGCGTAGGCTACGAAGCGGTTGGGAATGTTCCACTGTGAGTCTCCGTAGTTCACGTGGGCATTCGCATAGGGATCGTACCAGGACTCACCGGCTCCCTGGGTATTGGCGTTCTGCGCGAAGTCGAGAGCGTGCGACCAGGTGTAGTTGGCGTCGAAGGTAATGCTCTTGAGCGAGCGATTGAGGATCTCGCCGACCAGGGCGTTGTAGTTGGAATTGACGTTACTGATCATCTCGGAGATGGCCTGGAAATTCGTCGCAGACGGTCCCAGAAGAGCCGTGTTGCCATACGCGGTATAGACCGGGACAGTCAGAGTGGATCCATTGGCACCGAGTGGGCCAAGTCCATTGGGATCGCCGGCCACTGTGATCGTCTTGGCGGTAGTCGTGGGATTGAGATTGACGTCAAGGAAGTTGGGCAAATCACGGCCCAAACTGCCGAGATAGCTTACGGAGAGGACTGTGCCGTTGCCCAGAGCCTGCTGTACCTGGAGATCGAATTCCTGAACCTCAGGGAGCTTCAAATTCGGCGCCATGAAGTAGGAAGTTGGTTTGGCAGAAGATGAGCCGGAGGCAAGGATATTCGGGTAAATCGGAGCGCCGGCAGTGTTGGCGTTGAAGGTCGGTGTGAATTGACCGTTCGGGCTGCCCGTGGCGAGCCGAACATTCTCAATATTGCCGTTGGTGATGCGGCCGAAGTACATGCCCCAGCCTCCGCGCAACACGGTCTTGCCTTCACCGTACACGTCATAAGCGAAGCCGATGCGGGGTCCGAAGTTCATCCAGTCGCTCGGGCTGTTGTTGATGCCGGTGTAAGGCACAAAGGTGCCGACGGCGGAGGTCAGGTTGGGGAGAGCGGCAGGGATCGTTTCGTGGTCCCAGCGCAGTCCGAGCTCAAGGGTCAAGCGCGGAGAAAACTTCCAGTTGTCCTGAGCAAAGACGCCAGTATCCATCGTGGACAGTGCAAAGGCGGGATTGCCGAATCCTTGAGTGAAGCTGTTGTAGCAAGGATAGATTCCGGTGATCGGAGTGGAAGTGTAGTTCTGCTGGCCGCTTGAATCACAACCGACAGGGGTAGCTGTGGACGGGACTATGCCGTGCTTCAAATTAAGCAGGTCGTTAAAGTAGTTGCCGACCCAATTATAGGAGTAGTCCCCGTTGCTTTTGTAGGTGTTATTCAGGAGGTCGTAATTGTGAACCGCATCGACGCCGAATCTGAAGCTGTGATTGCCTTTGTTCCAGTACATGATGTCGCCGACCTGCCATTTGTTCTCCAAAGGATAGTCGACGCGGTGCTCGTAGTACTCGGAGCCGGCATTCAAGCCGTAGTTAAAGCCAGCTTCAAGCTCCGGCACATTGGTGCTGGTGGCAATATCGGCCTTAGTGTAGGGCGTAAGAGGTTGCTGGGTTTCGTAGTCGAGTTCGCGTCCGTACTGGTAGAGCAACTCGTTGCTGATGTTGTTGGTGACCAGGCTGGTGAGTTTGGCCACACCGTAGTCGAGCTTGACGAAGTCGTTGCCCTGAGAATCCTCGGCGTACATATCGGGGTTCGTGGTCTGAACGCCGGAAGGCGAATCCCAACGCAAGCGGTGAAACAAGACGCTCACATGATTTTTCTGGCTTACCTGCCAATCGAGCTTGGGGGTGTTGATCTCCTGGTAACCGAAGCGTGGCACCAGCCCGAGCTCCGAGTTGAGTCCGAGATCGGAGACTGCGGTGGCCCCGGCAAAGCCGGCGACGTTGACGTTTGAGCTGCCGAACATCAGAGCGGACCAGTCGTAGGACGCCTGAGCGTAGCTAACCCCTTGGCGCGCAGCCAAGGCGCAGGCGTTGGTATCGTTGATATCCGCAGCGGGAGCGCCGGCCAGTGCGCCAGTCGTTACGTTGCAAGTTTCTCCCGAAGACAAGGCGGGCTGAGGCACGGTGTAGAACTGCGCCGGGTTGTATGGAACGCCCAGCGCGGGAAAGACGTGAGTGTGCTGGTCGTAGGTGTAGATCCAGAAGAGCTTGTCCTTGATGAGTGCGCCACCCGCAGTGAAGCCGTAGATTTTGCGCAGGTCCTCGGGCTTGATGTGCGATTTGGTTGTGGTGCCATTGGCGAAGGTTGTGAGGAATGCATAGTCGTTAAACGCGTTCCAATTGCTTTCACGGTCATAGAAGTAGGCCTGTCCGTGGAGCTCGTTGGTGCCGCTCTTGGTGACCGAAGTGATGACACCACCTGCGGCGCGGCCATATTCGGCAGAATAGACGCCGGTATTCACTGCAAACTCGCGCACCGCGCTGCCGGCAGTGGAGTAGGCCTCGCGGGTGCGACCACGCTCCTCAGCGAAGAAGGCCTGGTTGTCGTCGGCGCCATCGATCTCGACGTTGTTCAGCAGCGTGCTGACGCCGCGAATGCTGACGAGACCGTAACCGGATGTGTCGACAGTAACTCCCGGGGTGGTAAGAGCGAGAGCTGACCAGCGGCGGTTGTTGATCGGGATGTTCTGCATTGCCTTGGCATTCAACGTATCGGAGAAATCGGGCGACTGAAGGTTCATGACCGGGGATTGCTCGGTGACGACGACTTCAGTGGCGGACGAGGCGACAGCCAAGTGCGGCTCGATGCTCGTGACCTGGCCGACTACGACGACGACATTTTCGGCGCGGTATTTGGCGAAGTTGGGAGCCGAAATGGAAACGGTATACTCTCCAGGCTCGAGCAGAGACGCTTTGAAGTACCCACTGCTGTCGGAGCTGAGGTTGACCGTGAAGCCAGTTGCCGTTCTTACGATAGTGACCGGAGCACCCGGGACTACGGCCCCGGAAGAATCGAGAACGGTGCCGTCAATCGAACCCTGTGTCGTAGATTGCGCGTTCAGCGAAATGGAGCTGACGCACGCAGCGAGGATGAGGAGTGCCAGGTAATGAACACCGAGGCGAAGTCTATTGAACGTCATGAAACTGCCCTCCAAAAGTAGTCGTTTGCGTTTGACCCGATTACGCGTGAATGATGGCGTCGTCGCCAGCGCCACGAATGGCGCTTTGGTCAACGCGCAGGAACCGGGGAAGTGAAAGTACTCTTTGCAAAACTGCTTGAAACCTAAGGAGCCAATCGAGCCTCTCTGATTCGAAAGTCAAGCCAAAACAATGGGCTTAGACGTGAGCTTACAAACTCTCGATGAACTCCCGGTGAAAAAGCGGGATGAAATTGATTGATCAGGACGCTGTGGGCTGCGCACCAGGCGCGGCCAAAAAACACAGCGTGCAATCGGTGCGAGATCTTGTATCCGATCAGGCGGCTTCAAATGTCTAAAAACCGCGCCTGAAGCAAAGGCGATTCAGGTCCAATAGCACGAATGCAAGGACTGAAAAAGTCCGGCTGGCAGCAGCGAAAAAGCGTCTCTGAATTTGCGATGCGCCACTGTGCTGCAGCCAACGCGCGACTAGAAATAATTAGAAGTTCGCCCGCTCCCCATAAACACGGGCTGAAAAAACCCCTCAAAGGACGTTGATTTGGGGGTACTGCAATCTCTCAGGAGAAGTCATTGTAGGACAGAGGCGGCCATTTTTCCAAGGGGGAAGCCCCAAAAAACTCCCGGAATCCGAGGAAATCGAGGGAGCGGCGGACAACCTGTGGAAAATGAGGCGGATACCGGGGGCAGATCGGCAAAGGGGCAGTCAAACACGGTCGCAATTGAGATGAGCGCGCCAAGAAAAGCGGGACCTCGAAAGGTCCCGCATCAAGAGATCGTTTTTTGCGGCAGCTAAATCAGTAGGTGAAGTGGAAGCCCATGGTGATCATGCGATTGCTACCGATGGTGCTGTAGACGGACCCGAAGTTGGCTACGTTGTTGGGGCACTGGCCGTTTCCAACTGTATTGACTCCCGCAACGCAGGTGGGAACAATCGGAGGAATGTAAAGAGGAATCTGCGTCTGGCTGCCAGATCCGGTAGCGTAGGGCAACTGGTCAAGATTGGTCAGAGCCGATTGCTGATCGGCCGGTTTATTGCTGGTGACGATCTGGCCGTAGTTGACGAAATAAAAGGCGCCCGGCTGGCAGTTCTCGTCGTTTGCAATGCCTTCCTGTATCGCCGACGTTGAGCAGGCCGAGTTCTGACGGATCTGCCCCTGGTTTGAAGGTACGTCGAGGCTGGTGGTGTTGGTGATGTTGAAGACGTTGAATTCGTACTCCAGGCCGAAGCGCTCAGTGAAGTTGAATTGCTTGCGCAGGGACAGGTTGATTTGCCGTTGGCCGGCCTGGCGGAAGATGTTGCGCTGTGGCGGCGCCCAATCGGTTTCATAGATGTCTTGCGGGTCGGTTCCAGTGGAAACTGGGATGCCGTCTGTCCCCGGCTGCAGGTAATTGATGGCGATTTGCGAGGGATCGATGGCCGGAATGAAGCTGCCGCCGGAACCGCGCACTGCACCGTTGTTGCCGGTCAGGGCCGCTTTCGGATTGGCAGGGTTCTTGATTCCGAGGATGGGATTCATCAGCGTGGGGAAGTCACCGAAGGTGATGCTGCCGACCGCACCATAGAACTCGTAGAGCGAATAGGGTTCGCCGCTCTGCGCGATGACGGTGCCATCGAGGAGCCAGTCGTTGACGATCTGCGCTGCGAGTGTGTGCTCCTTTACAACCTTTGGAGACCGGACCTCGAAGTATGCGGAGAAGACGTTGGTGCGGTCGAAGTCCGAAGAGGCCCAGGAATTGCGAAGGTTGTTTGGATTGCCGCCGGTAAAGAACAAGCCGAGATCGCTCTGTTCATCGAGAGTGTGGCTCCATGTGTAGCTGGCGCCGACCATAAAGTTGTGGGAAAGTTCCTTTTGCAGGTGCGCCTGCAAACCGTCGTAGGCGGAGTTGCCGGCGGTTTTGTAATACGAGGCGTTGGGGCTGAACCCGATGTAGGGAACGCGGAAGTCGGTGTTGCCGCCATCTTCGGTGTTCCACGGCTCGCCGGCGATGGGAGCATAGTCGCAATAAACCGAACCGCACACGTTCTGGTTGAGAACCTCGAAGCCGTAGCTTGCAGTCTCACCCCAGATCGGGTTGGACGGAGTGGCAAAACCCGGCGTGTTCAACGGGACGGGGACGACTGCGTGACGGCCGCGATTGCCCACGTAACCGATGTCGATGAGCGTGTCGCTGGTCGGCTGCCACTGGATGTCGAGCGTGTAATCGATGGTGTAGGGCAGGGTGTTGGAGCGGGCGTAGGTGCCGAAGTTGAGAGCATCGGGGCAGAGTGTGTAGCCCTCCTGATTCTGCACGCCACCGCAGTTCTTACCGAACTTGAAGTTAGAGCTGGTGGTCGCGGGGGTCCCGGTCATAGCGTTCAGTATGTTCTGCAAGGCTGTATTAATGGTGGTGGGATTGGAGCTTGGAAGAGTATAAGCCGGGCTGCCAGTCTGGCTGAAGGCAGCGCCCATCGGATCTTCAAGTGTTG
>CAZVYV010000199.1:0-5864 GCA_964630985.1 uncultured Occallatibacter sp. | reverse complement strand
GTTTGAATCGGGTAGCCTCCTGCGTGCTCGACTTCACCGCTTATCGTCACCGAAGAACCGATATCCTGCCACCCTGCGAGTTGTTGAATGCTAACAACGTCTCCCGGGTTAAGAGGCACATCGGCACTCTTGTCGCCATCGAGCGCCTTCCCGATGGCTATGGTGCTCTGCGTCACCAGGACCTTCTTCCCGTTTTGCACCACATAACTTGAAAGCCCCGCTTCATCCCGATAGGCGCTCCGCGTAAACCCTCCAGCCATGCTCACCAATCCGGCCGCAGTCATTCCCTCAGACATCGGATATATGCCGGGACGAAGAACTTCTCCATTAATTGAGACCATGGGGGGATCGATCTCGTAGCGACCGAATACGTGAACCAAATCGAACGGTTCCAGGGGGAAGGCATCATTGCCTATCAACGCGTCATGCAGATTGAAATTGATGATCTCGGGCCGGAAGTCAGGCGGCTGAAGTCGCACCAGTTCCGCGTGGTCAGATGGCTCGGGCATTACGTCCTGGTACGAGTGCAACAAGTCCGTAATCGTCATCCCGTCCTTGAATGTATATTTGCCGGGCCGATAGACGTGTCCCTCGAGATAAACCGCATCTTGGTTATAGGGCAGAATCTGCGAGATGACGACGTCGTCTCCGCCTTGCACGGGAAAATCGGCGAGCTTTTTTACGACCTCTGCCGGATCGCCTGGGAGTTGCAGACTTACCATGGTGCGGCGCTCTTGGGCTACAATTCGCCCAACATTGATTTGTTTCAAGCTCGCTGTGCGCAGCACTCCTCCGGCAAGGTCAATAACCTGATTCAGGGTTTTCTCACCGTTGAGCTCGTAGATCGCGGGGCGATGCACCATTCCTTCCACGGTTACTTGTGGGCCGACCGGAGGCACGAGGAGAGTATCGCCCGGCTGAAGACGTTCGACGTCCGAGCGGACGCCCTTCAATAGAAAATCATAGAGGTCGATCTCGCTGACCAGATGGTCGCCTCTATATTGACGCAGGATGCGTAGCGATCCGCGACTCGTTGGGCCGCCCGCGGCGTAAAGAGCGCTCAATGCCGTAGATAATGAACTGACGTCATAAGCGCCAGGCCGCTGCACGTCCCCGACTACATACACGCGCACCGTGCGCAGCCGGTCCAGGGAGATCTCGACGTGTTCGTCATGAAACTCCGCGTTGAGGGCCTTTTGGATGGCATTCTGGGCGTCTGCGATCGTCATTCCGCTGATCATGACGGTGCCCGCTTCCGGGAGCTCAATCTGACCCTGACGGTCGATCGTCCTGTTCAGCCGGCTTGACTCGCCGCCCCACATATTCACGATCAGGCCATCGCCAGTTCCAAGGACATAATCGGGTCCGGCGGGGAGATCCATCGGCAACTGGTTCGCGTTCCCTGTGCCAATAACAAAAGCGTCGCTCCCGAAACGCTGCAACTTGCCACCTGCCGCTGGAATCTGCGTGTAGAGGTCGTACATCGAGGGCAAATTCTTGTACGGATTGGGTTCCTGTATCTCTTGCGGCTCGCTTTCAGGGCTCTGGGGGCCCGTTGCCGGCGGCATCACGTGCGCACCCGTTCCCTGTCGGGAATTATTAGGGGAGGGTGCTTGGGCGCCACCATTCCCGGGAGACGCGTTGGCCTTACTGCTCTGCGCACAGCTTCGAAGGCAACTCTCGGCGTCGCTGGCATTTGCACATGTTTGAACGCACATCTCGGCATCAGTGTCGTACTGGGTCTCTTGACCACTATCTGCCGGAGCAGCGCCATTATCGGAAGGACTGGGTTCCTGCGCGCTACTACTTCCGCTCGATGGCGTTTGGGCTTGATCGGTCCCACTGTTGGGCGCGCATGCTTCTGGAGAGTTCCCATCCGCACTGCAGTTCTGGTCCGTTGCCTGTGCGCGTCCGCGCTGGACAGCAATCACGCCAAAGGCCAACAGCACTAACCCGATCGCAACCGCGAGATTGCGGATGCGGGTCTGGCGCACTCCGAATTCAGCCAGTCTTCGAATCAAGTGAAATACGTTGTGCAATTCGTTACCTTCTCAGGCTTCAGTTTGTCATTCAAATTCATTGTTTGGAGCTTGCCGCCTTTTGCGAGCTCTACGATTCATTTCCTGCCCGGCAGGCACGCCGAGCAAGCCTCGGAGCAATGTACAAGAGCGACCAGCGATTCCTCTCCAACTTCTCACACAACGGGCATAACAGAAAAGCTCCAAAATGCTGCGGCTCGCTTTAACCTCTCACATCCGGAAGCACGAAAAGTTTTACATGACACATATTTCAGGCGGGGACCGCCAACCCCGAGTATCCGACTGATCGAGCAACTCATCGATCTGACGAAATCGACTATTGAGCGCTCCCGCCCGTGAACGTTGCAATCTTTGCCTCCAACTGCTCCACTTTTCTCTCTAAAATCCTCATTCCAGCGCGAAATTCGTCGAGATGGCGTCCAAGTTGGTCATCTCGATTGACGTCTTTCACAACGGCACGCATGGCTTGGCGCGTAACGTCTGAGACGCTGCGCGCGCTGGTCAAGGAGCATATGCGCCTAAGAGCAACGTACTCCTCTTCGGAAAGACGAACGCTAACCTTTCGTGAGCGCGGCTTCAGAACTGTCATATTCGACCTCGGAGCCGAAATTGGGATTCAGATCGATGCCGTTCACCCTCTGGTTTCCCTTCGACCGCAGGGCAGGTAAAGCATGAAAGCTCGATAGATGTTTCAAAGAGTCGGAGTTTAGATCGGATTTAGGGTGGGCTCCGCCCCCGTGAGCCACAGGCGAACAGTGGAACTTTGTGTAACTAAATTCGCTCTTCGGAAAGCTGGAGAAGCGGCGTTCTTCAACGTTCGATCGAATAAAACATCCCGTCGCTCGCATCGATTCGACGCTAGGAATGAGCAAGGAATAGCATGGTGGACGCGGAGGATGCAAGGTAGATGTATGACAAATGCTTGACAACCTTGAGTCCCAAGGTATCTCTATAACGTTTTCATTACAAAAGCCTTACTGTGGAAAACTAGACTACAATTCAAAAGGCGTGCGACGCTCGGTTCATTTAGATAGAGGACACTGCGTCAGTGAAAAGTTGCGTGGTCGACCCACAAGATTCAATTGGCCTCTTCGATATTATATTCAGACATTCATGCCAACGGCGCGATTTGACTGACGAACTCTCGAAATCAGGCTCGCGACACAGCCCCGCGCAGGCATCAAGCAAAACACCGGACATTGGGAAATAGCCGCGACGCTATGGAGCCTCAGTGTAGGTGTAGCTGTTGGAGAGCAAGGTGCCGCTACCGAGCTTCGTCCAGAGTTCGACGTAGATCGTGGCTCCATTGGTGGGCAGAGTCACGGTCGCGCTGGTGCCGCTCAGCGGACCGATGTTCACCAGATCGGCGGCACCAGCGGATGAGCCGACCCACAGATAGTACCCCACCACTCCGCCGGAGCCTGCATTCCATGTAAAGGTCGTCGAACCTGATGCCAAGGTGCTGCCAGAACCAGGACTGGTAATGGCCGCTGCGGAGGCACTGTACTCGGTATAGGTGTAGCTGTTGGATAGCAGGGCGCCGCTGCTGAGCTTTGTCCAGAGTTCGACGTAGATCTTTACTCCATTGGCGGGCAAAGTCACGGTCGCGCTGGTGCCGCTCAGCGGACCGATGTTCACCAGATCGGCAGCACCAGCCGATGTGCCGACCCACAGATAGTACCCCGTCACTCCGCCGGAGCCTGCATTCCATGTAAAGGTCGTCGAACTTGATGCCAAGGTGCTGCCAGAGCCAGGACTGGTAATAGCTCCTGCGGAGGCACTGTACTCGGTATAGGTGTAGCTGTTGGAGAGGAAGTTGCCGCTGCTGAGCTTTGTCCAGAGTTCGACGTAAATCGTGGCTCCATTCGAGGGCAAGGTCACCGTTGCGCTGGTACCGCTCAACGGACCAATGTTTACCAGATTGGCAGAGCCTGGCGACGTACCGACCCAGAGGTAGTAACCCGTCACTCCGCCGGAACCTGCATTCCAGGTGAAGGTCGTCGAGGTTGAGGTCAGCGCGCTGCTGGGCGACGGGCTGGTGATCGCTGCGCCCGTGAGATTGTACTCGGTATAGGTGTAGCTGTTTGAAAGGAAAGTTTCCTCGTTGATGACCGTCCAAAGCTCAACATAAATCGTGGCCCCATTTGTCGGCAGCGTTACGGTCGTGCTGGTGCCGCTCAAAGGGCCGATATTGATCAGATTGGAAGAGCCGGGCGAGGTGCCCACCCACAGGTAGGTCCCGGTAACCCCGCCGGTGCCCGCCGACCAGGTGAAAGTCGTCGATGCGCCGCTCAACGTCGCGCCGTTCGCCGGGCTGGTGATGGCTGCCGCGGTTGCTGAGACAGACCCTGCCAGCGCATTGATCAGGTTGCTTCCGTTGGGACTGCCCCACCCTGTGGCCAGATCGTAGCCCGTTGTTGCGGAGTAGCCATTGCTCCCACTAGTGACGTCGTGAAAGTCCGTGGCGTAACTTGAGCCCGCGCCGATTGAGTAAAGGCTAGGGTTGATGAAGCCGAGCGGCCCGTTGCCATTTGCCTCCGACAGCTGATTCACAAGAGCCATGTAGCCTGCCCACATGGGCGCGGCAAAGCTCGTGCCGCCGTATTCGTTCGCCGTGCAGGTGGTTTGTTCGGCGCACACATAAAATGTGTAGTTGGCATTGGCCGAAACATCGGGGCCGTTGCGATAAGTCTGGGAACAACTGGCGCAACCCGCCGCGGCAGCCGTCTGCCACGATGGGATAGCATACTCATCCGGCGAAATGCCGCCTCCGCTATTGGCCCAGGCAGTTTCAGACGCCCATGCTCCCGCCGCGGAACTCGTCGACAAGTCGGTCCCACCCACTGAAGTCACATACACATCGTCCGCCGGATAGATTTCCGACGCCTTGCCTGTCGTTGTCCATTTCTTACTGTCGCCGGCCGCTTGAAACAGGTTCTGGCCCTGAGCCGCGAACTCCATGAAGTACGGGTCGTCGGTGGTCGGATCGGCTGGGTACCACGTCCATGACGAGCCCAACTGCGCATTCAGTGGGCTGGCCGTGGCCATGGCGTTGAAGATGGCGGCATCGGATGAGCCCACGTACATGACAAGGCTCGTCAAACCCGGTGCCATGCCGATTGCCTGTGTCATGTCCAACGTCGGCTCGGTGTCATCGCAGTTGCCGCCGGCAGGAGTGTCAACACAGCTGGTGCTGGTTCCGTCCGTCGAAAGCAGCGTAATGGGAACGTTGTTGGTTTGCTTGGCATTCGTGAAGTACGTGTTCAGGTCGGCAAGATCGGTGCCGGAAAACTCAAGCAAACCAACCGACTGACCGGAGCCGGTCAGCCCCGAACCACCGTAATAGGCAGCTCGCATATCGCTCCCCAGGAACGAGGCCGAGGGGCCGGACCCTGTGGTGGCGTTCGAACTTACTTCGGAGTTTGCCGGCCTTTTTTCGAGCCCGGCAGGATGTGGGATCGAGAAGTTGTCGAGCCCCGAGATGTGCCAAAGGGAGAACGACAGGTTCGTAGTCGGCTCGCGATCTGGCGCGTAGAAAGTGCGATTCTCAGTGGGGTGCTGGTAGAGTCCGAGATTTACGTGAAAAGCCGCCTCAACGTTTGCCGAGGTCCCGGACACTTGAAGATTCAGCCGATTCGGGGATGTGCCCTCAACCGCCAGGCCATTTTCACGCGCGAAGTTGATCGCGGCATCGTACTCTGCCTGGGTTGGGCCGAACTGCTCGGTGAATTGCGCCACGGTAAGGAAATGCCTGTAGCTCGGGCTGCTGGGATCGTATAAATCTGTCAGAAGCTGATCCAGCTGTCCCTCATTGCGCAGCGGCAA
>CAZVYV010000198.1:0-5879 GCA_964630985.1 uncultured Occallatibacter sp. | reverse complement strand
GGTTTGCGGCTAAAATTATCGTCAAGACATCGGTGGAATTCGTGTTCGGATTTGTCCCCGATCCCGACGCGGAAGATGTAGAAATATTGGGGATGACGCGATGATAGACACCACTCTTGCACCGGCATTGCAAGCCCAAATACTGATAGCCAACGCCCAACTCGCCAACATCACTCCAAACCCTCCGGCATCATCTGACTACAAGGTGATAATGGATAATCTTGAAGAGTCGGCTGGATGGATACAGCCTGGAAACGTTGGCAATAGCGGCGGTGGAAGCCCTGTCCCGCACGGCACCTATGAGATGACGCTTGGCACGATGCTCTCTCCCGCTACGATCACAATTCAGCCAGCATACCCGTATGACAACTTCTACTTTTACCGTGGGCTTGGGACATTCAACACGGCTACCCACTTCCGGTTGGCACTCCAATTCCAGCTTCCGACTGAGGCCGATATTGTCGCCTGTCAAGCATTCGAGTTCGAGATGCAGCAATCGACTGGCGCTCTCGTTTTCAACATGGCTTACCAGTTTAATCAAGCAGGAACGAAGACGCTGCGAATCTTCAACTACGCGACTAAGGTTTGGGCGGATACCGGAATTCCTTTCACACTCATTCCGGGCCAGTGGACAACGGTTGTAGCTGAGTTCGCCCGTACCGCCAGCGTGATGTATCACGTAGGAATCACGGTGAATGGTGTGTGGCATAGCGTGCTGGTTCCGCATAACGGCGTAGCAGTGAGCGGCATTGGCTATTTGAACGCAGCATTCCAGCTCGATACCACCGGAGGAAACGAGCCGCCATCGTACAAGTGTTTGTTGCAAAACTATGATGTGAGTTGGTCGTAAGGAGGGATTATGATTGGTTTGCTGATCTACATTCTCATCGCGTGTCTCGTGATGTGGTTGCTCTGGTATATCGTCACGACGATGGTTCCACCACCAATGCAGGCCCCGGCACGAGTCGTACTCATGGTTGTGGGCGTAATTTTCCTGATTTACATTCTGCTCCAATTTGCCGGGTCAGGACCATCGTTCAGTTTGCATGACGGGCGGCTACGTTAGGGAATAGCCGATGGATTGGTACTGGCCAGTCAGGAAGCAAGGTTATGTGAATGCAGCGTCGGTAAAGCGTGAGCACGAGATCAAATGCGATATCTGCGCTCAACGCGAAGCCGTTGCCACCCTTGGAAAAGGTTTGTTATGCGATGCATGTTGGGAAGCGATATGCAGGGTAGCTTCTTGCAGCGGTCTGAAATCAATGGTGGCGGGAGGTGAACCGGAGTGACAGAAGCAGACGTGTTCGACGGAATCGTTGGACTCTTAGGGGTTTATTCAATCGCGCTGCTAGGCATCTTGCTCTTAATGCGGAGAGTAGAGAAATCATGACTCTCCAAGACTGGCACAAAGCATTGCTTTCACTGGTAATATGGCGGGAGTCGAGGGGAGAACCATTGGCCGGTAAAATCGGAGTGGCCTGCGTAATTCGCAACCGCGTCACGGCTGACAAGGTGGGACCGAACCGATGGGCTGCCACAATTTCCGAGAAAGCACAATTCAGCAGCATGACGATTCCCGGTGATCCCAATCTTGTGGAGTGGCCGGAGGACAATGATCCGTCGTGGACAACATCTATGATGATCGCCGAGGGCGTGTACGTCGGGACAGTGGCCGACAATACGGAAGGTGCGTTGAATTACGCTAATCTTAGTGTATGCAACCCGCCGTGGGCGCATACTATGACTGAAACCGTAGTCCTCGGAAATCAGACGTTCTTCAAGCCTAAGGGAATAGTATGAGTATAGCGGTGATCAAGAGTTGGCTTCGTAGCCGCAATATATCTTCTCACGCCATTGCCGCTGTTATCGTCTCGGCGGCGACTCTCTACACTACCGACCAGCAAGTACGAGATTTCACCATTCAGCTATTCCGCGCTCATCCAACCATCCCCGCCGACATGCTCGCGCTCGCAGGGATCATCATGAAGTATTCGTCGGCTCATTCCCCGGCTGGAGTCGTAGCCGAGGCGCGTACCGTGCTTGCATCCCCCAATGCTCCGAGCGTTGCAGAGGTGGTTGCTGCCACCGTCAATCCCAATGCCCCGGCTGTCCCGCTTCCTATTCCACACGTAAAGGAAACAAAATGAGAAAAACTAGGCTGCTCATCCTGTCCGCGCTTGTTTTTGATGTGCTTCTACTTACCAGTTGTACAGCGAGTTGGGTCACGGAAGCCCAAGGCATCATCACAGTTCTCGGTGGAGCCGCGCTGAACGTCCTTGCCGTCGTCGCAGCCCTTAGCGGGAAAACCGTTACGCCAGCAGCGGCAACCGCCGTAGAAACCGTATTTACGAAGATCACAGACGGCCTCAATCTGGTCGGACAACTGATATCCGAGTACACCCCGGCAAACAGTGCCGGGACTCTAGGCGAGATCGCGATAGCGCTGGATGAGATTAAGGCCAATCTCTCGCAAATCTTGCCGCTGCTGAACGTCACCGACCCGGCGACAGTGGCAAAGATTACAGAACTGCTCGACCTGTTCATGGCCGAAGTTGATTCCCTTGCCAAACTTGTGCCAATAATCTCAGGGACGCCGGACGTTGCAGCGCTCAGAGAGGCTGTTGGGAAGTCGAAACTGCTCTCAGCCAAGGACTTCGAGAAAGTCTTCCGCGAGGCTCTCCAGAAGCGCAGCGGCGATCCAGTCGTAGACGAAGCCGTAGACGCTGCACTGAAACCGGAGGAGGAATGAAGCACATCTTCAATCTCCGCAAAGATAAGTCTGACACCCGCGATCACCTCGCCATGCGTTCATTGGCAAAGCTTCCGTCAAGCGTGATGGCCGGCGCGAACCTTGGCCCGGTGCGCGACCAAGGGAACTCGGGTTCATGTACCGGACAAGCCGGCGCCGGATTCATGGACTGGCTGTATTTGGCAATGAGGCAGTATTTTCCTGACAAGACACTCACGGATGTTGAGTTTTCCGCTCTGTTCCTCTACGCAGAGGAGCGCATGAAGGATGGCTCGTTCCCTCAAGACTATGGCTCGGACTCGCGTACTTTGTTCCGCGTGCTCAACCAGGTTGGAATCTGCACCAACGCTCTCGATCCGTTCGTGGACACCGCTCTCGGGGAGCACCCGACTGATGCGATGATCGCAGCGGCGGCACAGTTCAAGGTTGGGGCGTATCACCGAATCCTCTACGACGCCGGGGTGATGACGGCAAAATCCGTGCTCGCCTCAGGATATTGCTTCACGATGGGGATACCTGTTTATCAGGCGCTAGAGTCTGACGAAGTGGCCGCGACTGGGTTGCTGCCCGTTCCCGCCGCGACGGATACTTCCATCGGTGGGCATGAACTGCTGGTCTACGGATATGACGATGAACGTACGGTAGGGACTCACGTCGGGGCGCTGAAGGTTCGTAATAGCTGGGGGAAATCATGGGGATTATCAGGAAATCTCCACATACCGTATGACTACTTCGCGGCGGTCGGCGGAAACGATACGTGCGACGCCTGGGTAGGCCACATGGGCAAGCCTTGGACGGTCGCCAAATGATCGTCTTAGCGAAGGACAGAATTGCCGAACCGCTCTATTGCATCGTTCCAATTTCAAACTGCTGGCGCTGGAAATCCCGGTGGAAGCACACGGAACGAGCGGTGAAGCATTTCATGGACTCCGGTGCAGTGGTCGTTCTGATTGAGGTAGCATTCAATCGGCGGGAGTTGGTTTACGCGGATTCAGGGATTGATGGCCTCGCAGCGAATTGCGCTATCCAAGGGCCGCAGTTCAAGCACCAGTACATCGGGCTTCATTCCACGTCAGAGTTGTGGCTGAAAGAGAACATGATCAACGTGGCGGTGGGGCATCTTCCTTACGACTGGCAACAGGTATGCTGGCTCGATTCAGACGTTCACTTTCTGCGTCCGAATTGGGTAGGCGAGTGTATTCACAAACTCCAACACTACTCATTCCTGCAAATGTTCTCTCAGGCACAAGATTTAGGGCCAAACTACGAGATGCTCCCACCGGGATACCCGCACTCGCAGGGAGTTGGATTCGTCAAGGCGTGGCAGGAGGGATGGATTCGCAGCACGCTTACCCCGGAAATCATTGCCGATTTGAAGGCGATAAAAAGTGACTTCGCCAAACTGGAAGCGGATTTCTTGAAACTGGAAGAGGATTTAGGCGGTGGGTACTACGGCGCGGTAGGCGAAAAACGAATATTCCCCGGCCTCGCGTGGGCCTGCACTCGGAAGGCGTGGGATGACGTAGGCGGGCTGCTCGATATTGCAATCTGGGGCGGCGGCGACTGGCATGCGAGTCACGCGCTGATTGAGAAAACCGAAGGCATGATGCGTAACGATCTTCACCGGAATTACAAGAAAATGGTGATGCAGTGGTACGAGCGATGTCGCACGCATATTCGCCGGAACGTTGGCATAATGGAAGGAGTCATTATGCACAACTGGCACGGCAAAAAGACTTCCCGCGCCTACAACAACAAGCACGAGATACTGGCCCGTTTCGGTTTTGACCCGCTGCGTCATCTCAAGAAGGACTCGCAGGGGATACTGCAACTCCACGATGACCGCTCGACGGCATTTGTGCAGATTCGAGACGCGATGCGCCGGGTAGCGATGGAGAGAAACGAGGATGACAATCAGATATAAAAGAAACCGCCTCTGATGTCAGGTCAGAAGCGGTTAACGCGCAGTCCCTGGAAGGCAAGGTACGCTGTGATTAAGGTTATTATGCCACAACTAGAGAGGGAACATGAAATTTGCGGACGTGGAGAAGCTGTTTGAGTTTGCGCCGAACACTCAGGAGCAGGACGACAGTATCGCTCTTGTGTACTCGGCGGCAAGGATCCTAGCCAAGACCATCGTGAACGCCGTCCCTGAACAACATGCCAAGCAAGCGTTGGCTCAGTTGGCACAGGTGGTGGTGATTTGTCGGCAGGGGATCGAGGTTGAAGCACCAGCGGTCAGCAATCTGACGGTGATACACCACGGAGCGTGATCTATGCCACTAGAAAAAGGAGACACTCAATCCGCGACAAGGAACAACTTTCGAGAACTCGGAAAGGGAAAAACTTACGCTCGCACTTCTAAGAAGTATGGGCGAAAGAGAGCGAACAAGCAGCGCATAGCGATTGTACTCTCGAATCAGCGGAAGTACGCCAAGCGGAAGCGGGGATGAGTGGGACAGAACAACCAGTTCACGACGACTACCTTCTTGCAACTCAGACAAGAACTAGCCCTGCGTCTGAGTGATCCCGCAATGGCGTTTTGGACAGATAGTGAACTGAAAGTTTACATCAGCGAAGCATTGAGCGTGTGGAATTGCTTGGTTCAGCAGTGGCCGCAGGATTACAGTTTCACCGTCAACCCGCCGTCGAACTGGATATTCACCAACGATGCTGGCCCACGCGTCCAGACCTACACTGACCAGACGGTTTATGCTTCGATGCTCTACTCCCTCATGGAGCCGCAACTCGTAGCGGGAGCTTGGGCGGGAACGAATCAGTTTACCTTAGCCGATCTCACTCACGCTGTGCAGGGCAAGCGGGATGACATTCTGCAAGTTACGGCGTGCAACATGGCCGTACTCTCCCCTAGCATCACTCCGGGAACGGACAGAATCTATCTTCCGGACTCAACGCTTGACGTGCGGCGTGTGCGTTATTTGGCGCAGGACGAAACGACGGCAACGCTGATGCGCGGGGATAGCCTGAGTTTCATGCGGTTCACGCCGGGGTACAAACAAACGATTGCCCAGCCGGAACGGTGGGACGTGCTTGGCTCCCCACCTTTGGCACTCACGTTTGATGCTTCTCCGAATCAGGCAAACGCGCTTGAGATTCTAGCTATGCAGGC
>CAZVYV010000197.1:0-5897 GCA_964630985.1 uncultured Occallatibacter sp. | reverse complement strand
CCTCGGCCGCATAGAGATCGGCCAGGTCGAGCTGGGCCACGCTTGCTGAAACCGTGGCGGAAGGCTTGGCAATGATCTCGTTATACAGTGCCATCGCATCGTTATCGCGAGAGGTCTGCCGGTAGAGTCCAGCCAAAGCCAGCTTGGCCAGGTTGCCCACGTTGCGATCCCAGGAGCCGGCCGCCGCTTTTAGCTCCGTCTCGGCATTGCCGTTCTGCCCCAGGTCCTCATACGTAATACCCGCAAAATACCGCGCTTTCGTCCCTTCGGGCAGCCAACTGTAGTCCTTTGCGATCGCCACGAACTCGCGATTGGCTTCCGTGGCCCGCGCGGCAGAGGTCGTGTAGGCGCTGGCGTCTGGTGGAGCGCCAGGGACGGCCAGCGGCGTTGTGTACACGTCCAGGGCAGTGCCCAGTGCGGTGTTTGCGGCGGAAGAACGAATGTTCCAGAAAACCAGTCCGCCGATCGCCGCCACCACAACGACACCGATGATGATGGCCCAGCGCACCGCGGCGGTCCGATGTTCACCAACCCAACTGGCGCTGCTTGCGGCAGCCTGTGCAAATTTGTCCTTTTTCAGGGCGTGACGAGTTCGAGTATCCACGGAGTCTTTCTTGTCCTTTGCCGGTAGACTTGCAGGCGGGTCTGAACAGAAGAAAATGGTGCCACTGCAACCGGTCTAGTGTATCAGCGCGGTTCCGGCGCAGTCCACCGAGGCGCGGACGGTGCGTCCTTGCTTCTTGGGGCCTAATTCAACGCTGGATCTCGATCAACAGAACCCACGCATCAAAAAGCGCGTTGGCGAGCGAAAAAACCGTGCCTGCCGCCAGCCAGTACAGGCCTCCGCCAAAGCCCCACGCCAGCGAAAGGCCTCCGGCCACAAACGGAATCGCGGCGAGCTCCGTAAGCACGAAATGGAACACCTTTTCCGTAGCGCCGATGTAGCGGTTCTTGCGTGCGGCTCCGTACTGCGAGAACGTTGTCGCGGCCCAGATCACAACTCCCAGCGCCGTCAATTCGTAGCCGAGAATCGAGCGGCTCAATTGCGGAACCAGGCACAGAGACGACGCGAACAGCACTGCCATCAGGCTCAGCAGCGCCTTGGCCGAACGCGACACCAGCTGCTTCAGCTTAACGATCTGCGCGAGGTTGATTGACACCGCGACGAAGATCAGGCCCGCCAGCGCGGCCGACGCGCCAACTTCCGCTGAGAAAAATCCCGCCCAGGCCGCCGGATTGTATGCCGCTCCCATGCTCGCGATTTGCGCAAGTCTATCAGACCCCGTAGAAACGTCGACGCATTCTCCCCGCCGCCGCCAGCTTGCCCCCGCACGGCCGGAACGGTACCCTTAAGCCATGTACGAGGACTTCCACGTCGCAGACCGCTGGAGCGGCGAAGACCTTCACTGCCGCTGGAAGGGCACGATTGTGGCCATCGCCACCCGCCACGCCGATGCCGTAGACATCCGATTCGACGTCAACGGCCGCCCCATGTGGATCGCGTTGCCCTGCACCGCCTGGGTCGAGCAGAAGAAACGCACCGGCAAGGTCATCACCGACCAACTGGCGGCGCAGATCGCAGGACGATATTTGAAGCAGCTGGTCGAAGAAGGCTATGACTCCCAGCGCGAGATCTACACCATGACAGTGGCTGAGGTGCTCGATCATCTGGACGCCGTCGTGGCGGAGGCGAAGACCCTGGGCGGGATGCCCACGCTGCAGCCCGGACCGCAGCTTATCGGATAAATCAGTCTGTCGATGCGTCTAACATACGTACGCTTTCCGATCGACATCTCATGACGCGAATCGCCTCCATTCTCCTTCTCACGGCCACTGCTTTCTTCGCCGGTAGTATTGCGTCCGCTCCGCAAACTCCCGCGATGAACGCGCCGCTCCCTAACGCCAACGAGCTGCTGCAGCGGGCACTCGCCAATGAGCGCAAACAGGCGGCAGAGCGCGAAAAATATGAATGCCGTATGACCGACAGGACCATCGAGACCGACGGCAAAGGCAACACCAAGAAAGACACGTCGATTGTTTCGGATCTCTTCTTCGTCAACGGCATTCCCGTCGAGCGAACGCTCCAGAAAGACGGAAAGGATCTCTCGGCCGATGACCAGCACAAACAGGACGACCACGTGATGAAGGAGACGCTCAAGTACAGCAATCAGGCCAACGCGCAGAAGGAAGAGGACAAGGACAACCAGGAACTTGAAGATTTCATGCAAGCCATGATGCTGGCGAATGGGCACAGGGGAATTGTTGATGGCCGCAGCGTGCTCTTCTACGACATCGTGCCCAATCCGAAATTCGATGCGAAGAATATCAACCAGCATTTGGCCCAGGTGATGCAAGGCAAGGTTTCTATTGAAGAGCAGACCGGCGAACTGATCGACATCAATGTAACGTCAGTTGCAGATTTGAAGATCGGTGGCGGGCTGGTGGCCAACATCCACAAGGGTCTGTGGCTGCACATCCACAATCAGCCGCGTCCTGATGGCGTCTGGCTCACTGATCTGGCTGAAGGTTCGGGCGATGCGCGGGCCGCACTATTTCTCCACCCGTACTTCCATTTCAAGGAAACGGCCGACAGTTGCCATCTCTACTCGGCCACGGCCACTCAGGTCGGACCCGTGCAAGTGGTGAAGCACCCGTAGATTGTTGGCTAGCTCTCTGCCTGCGCCGCAGCGATGTCGCCGCGCCGGAGCACGCGGCTCAGAATCACATAGAGCACAGGGATAAAGACGAGATTCAAAACGGTGGAGAACAACATGCCGCCGACAATTGTCGTTCCCACTGAGCGGCGGCCCAGTGCGCCGGCTCCCGTGGCAAATACCAGCGGAAGAACGCCCATGATAAACGCGAACGACGTCATCAGGATCGGCCGCAGGCGCAGCTCGGCGGCTTCAATCGCGGCTTCCGCGATGCTGCGCCCCTTGCGCCGCAACTGTTCCGCGAACTCCACAATCAAAATCGAGTTCTTCGCTGAAAGGCCGATGAGCATCACCAGGCCAATCTGGCAATAGACGTCATTGGCGAACCCGCGCAGCGAGACGAGTCCTAACGCGCCAAGCACCGCCATCGGCACTGCCAGCAGAATGATGAATGGCAGCGCAAAACTTTCGTATTGCGCCGAGAGCGTGAGATAAACAACCAGAATGCCCAGCGCGAAGATCACCAGAGCTTTACCGCTGGATTCAATCTCGTCGAGCGTGATCCCCGTCCACTCGTCGTTCATGCCAGGCATCTCGTTCGCCTTGGCCAGCTTCTCCATGCTGTTCAGCGCCTGTCCGGAGCTCACGCCCGGAGCAGCCGAGCCGTCGATCTCCACCGCGCGAAACAGATTGTAGTGCGAAATCACCGGCGGCCCCGCGCTCGCGGCCACCGTCACCAGGTTGTCGAGCGGAACCATCTCGCCGGCGTCGGAGCGCACGTAATAGCTGTGCAGGTCGCTGGCCTTCATGCGGAAAGGCTGGTCGGCCTCGACGTAAACGCGATAGGTGCGGTTGTTGTAGTCGAAGTCGTTCACATATTCCGAGCCCATGAAGACGTTGAGAGTGGTCGCGATCTGCGTGATCGAGACTCCCATGGCCTTGGCCTTCTCGCGGTCGATCGTCACCAGCTCCTGGGGATCGTTAGCAGAGAATGTCGTGAACAAGTCAGTCAGGTCCTTTTGCGCTGCGCCCGCGTTCACAATCTGATGCGCCACGTGGTCCAGGTCGCTCAATGTGTTGTTGCCCTGGTCCTGCAGCATGAACTGGAATCCACCAAAGGCGCCGACACCCGAGACAGCTGGCGGCTCAATCGCGGCCACCAGGCCGCCATTGGGCTGAAACATCAGCATTTGCAGCTTGGGCGCAACATCTTTGATGATGTCCGCAGTTGAGTAAGCCTTCCCGCTGCGCTCATCGATGGTGTTGGTGTCCACAAACATCATGCCCGCATTGGAAGCGCTGCCGGCAAAGCTGAAACCCAAAATCGAAAACAACCCCGCGACGTGGGGATTCTGACCGATGATGGCCGCTCCCTCGTCGGCAAGCGCCGTGGTGTAGGCAAGCGACGATCCCGGCGGAGCCTGCACAATCACCATGAAGTATCCCTGGTCTTCCTGCGGGATGAAGCCCGTGGGAACCGTTCGGTAGATCCACACAGTTGCCGCCAGCCCCACAAAAAAGACAAGCAGGAGCAAATATCGCAATTGCAGTGCGACATGAATGATGCGCGCATAGGTGCTGGACAGCCAGCTGATGAAGGCATCAGTGCCGTGAATAAACGCAGCAAACGCCCGCGAAACCGGCCTGATATGTAGAAAATCCAGCTGGCGGGGACGCGCTTCCTCGCCCCTGAGGAAGAGCGCCGATAACGCCGGCGATAGCGTGAGCGCATTGAATGCGGAGATGGCGATGGAGAATGCGATGGTGAGCGAAAACTGCCGGTAGAGAATTCCTGTGGCCCCGGGAAAGAACGAGACGGGGACAAATACCGCGATCAGCACCAGCGAAGTGGCGATGACGGCGCTGGTCACTTCTTTCATGGCATGCGACGTGGCCTCGCGCGCATTCGAGTGCTCCATATGAATATGCCGCTGCACATTCTCGATGACCACAATTGCATCGTCGACCACCAGGCCCGTGGCCAGCGTGATGCCGAAAAGCGTGAGGGAATTGATCGAGAAATCGAAGATCCGGATGAACGCGAAAGTCCCGATGAGTGAAACGGGAATGGTGACGGCGGGGATGATGGTTGCGCGCCAATCGAGCAGGAACAGAAAGATCACCGCAATGACGATGACAATGGCCGCGGCCAGCGTCACAAGCACTTCATGAATCGATTGGCCCACGGCCGTCGTGGAGTCAAATGCGATTGCGTACCTGAGGCCGGGCGGGAAGTTCTTTGAGAGTTGTTCAAGAGCAGCTTTGGCCTCGCGGTCAACTTCGATGGAGTTCGCGCTCGACAACTGCTCCACGCCGAGGCCCATCGCGTCATGGCCCGCGTACTTCAGCGCGGTGCTATATCCTTCGGCGCCAATCACAGCGCGGCCTACGTCTTTCAGTTGCACCAGGCCGTTGGGCGAATTCTTGACGATGATGTTGTCGAACTCTTCCGGGCTGGTGAGTCGGCCGACAACGCGCACCGGAATCTGGTAGGCCTGCTTGGAATCGGCTGGCGGCTGCCCCAGTTGCCCGGCCGGAACCTCGACGTTCTGCTCTTGGAGCGCGCTCACTACATCGGCTGCGGTCAGGCCGCGCGCAGCCAGCCGCACCGGATCGAGCCACACGCGCATGGCGTACTTGCGCGCGCTGAAGTTCTCCACGTCGGCCACACCCGGCACGCGCTTGAGAGCGTCAACGACGTAAACGTCCAGGTAGTTGGAGATGTATTCGTTTGAATAGCGCCCATCGAGCGTGAAAAATCCGGCGCCAAAGACGAAATTGAAGTTGGACTTGTCGACCGTGATGCCGGTTGAAACCACCTCGCCGGGCAGGCGGCCTTCCACGCTGGCCACGCGGTTCTGCACGTCCACGGCCGCGATGTCGAGGTTGTAACCGGTTTGGAAGGTGATACTGATCTGGCTGACGCCGCTATTCGTGCTCGACGAGCTGATGTAGCGCATCCCCTCCACGCCGTTGATCGACTCTTCCAGCGGAATCGTGACCGCCTTTTCGACGGTCTCCGCGTCGGCGCCCACATAGACCGCGGTTACCGACACCACGGGCGGCGCCAGGTTGGGATACATCTCTACCGCAAGATTGGGAATGCAGATGGCTCCCGCAAGAATGATCAGCAGGGCGCAAACTGTGGCGAAGACCGGGCGATGAATAAAGAAGTCGACAAACACTTATGAGCCCTCTCTCCTACGAGACCGTCGCGGGCTGCCGGTGTTTGCTCTTCCTTAC
>CAZVYV010000196.1:0-5922 GCA_964630985.1 uncultured Occallatibacter sp. | reverse complement strand
TCCATATATTGTTGAGGACGACGCAGTAGTCGCCGCCGTAGGCTACGGGCGTCGTCAGCCACTGCGGCGATGAGGCGTAAATAAACGCTGGACTGGATTGAATTGCTCCCGTTCCGTTGCCGATCATCGCCTCAGCCGCCGTAAAGTTGCCGCCAGCCTCGTAGGTCTCGACGTTCGTGCCGGTGTTCGTCGGCGTGATCGTGATCCCCAGCGCGTTCACGGTACTCGGTTTCATGTTTAGACTGGTCGCGGTCGTATTATTGACCGTATTGGTCTGGAAGATGGTGGGCAGCATCGCGGTGGTTAGCGAGCAGTATGCCGGAGCGGTCAGCGAGCCCGTGCAGTTGGCGAATACCGTATTGGCCGCCGCGTTGGAGAGCGAAAACGACAAAGCCGGAGTATTGGTAGGGGTGGCAACCGAAGTAGTGAAAAGTGGCGACAAGTTTCCAGAGCTGAAAGTGGTCACCGTGCCCGACCCGCCAGGGCTGCCGAAAGCCCATGCCGAGCCTGTCCACTGAAGATAGCCGGAAGTCAATGAGGGAAGGATATTGGCCTTGAGTCCGACCACGGTTGCCACGTTCGAGCCGCTGGTCGTTACATCCTGGCTTAATTCTGAAGCTGTCGGCGGGCTGCCGCCACGAACGATGCCGGTCAAGGCCGCCGAAGAGGACGGCACGGTGCTCGAAGACATGTAAAGCAGTCCCCCGCTCGTGCCAGAAACGCCGATGTTAAACGTTCCCGTGGTGGTGATGGGGCTGCCGGTGATCGTAAAAATACCCGACGATGACCCCCCGTTAACCGTTTCCCCCGCGCTGGTTACTGTGCCCGCTCCGGTAGGGGTGCCAAATGCCCATGCGCTTCCAGTCCATTGCAGGTAACCGGAACTTAGGCTCGGCAGGGTGGATTTTAAGAGTTGATTCGCGTCGATTAGCCCTCCGCCCGTGTAGTCGATGCTTCCGCTGGTAAGCAGGTTGTTGGAGTTCGTCCCGCTTGGGATCGAGGCCCAATTCGTGAGGCAGTCTCCCGCCGTCGTCCCCACTACGCCGGAGATTTGATGCAGGCAGGTGGTGCCTGTCAGGGCGGAGATGGTGAGCGTTCCCGAGGCTAGCGTGAAGCCGCCGGAATTGATCTGCGTTATCAGAAGCCCACTGGCGTAATTGGTAATATTGAAACCGCTTCCAACGCGAGTCTGCACCCCCGCCAATCCGCCACCCACGGTGCCGTAAGGGAAACCCTGAATAATATTCTGCGATTGATCTATGAGTTGCCAACTTAGCAACCCACTCGGCCCGCTGGGGCTGGTAGGCCGAATGAACAATTCCGAGAAATCGCCGGAGCTGTCGCGCACGATGCATTGCTGCGCTTGCGGCGGACTGCCGCCCCAGGTGCAACCGGAGGAGGGGCCTGTGGGATTTGTCCAAACGGAGTAGGGGACAGCGCCCAGGAAAGTCTCAACATCGGCATTAGAAGCTCCGTTGAGCACCAATTGCGCCCCTGTGGTTGCGCTTGGCGACGTATCCAGTAGAATCTGTCCCGTGCTGGGCGAGGTGGCGGTGATCCCCGCCGTGCCATTGTCCACGATAGGGGCGTTCTGGCAGTTCGTTCCCCCCGTGGCGAATTCCATAAAATTGCCAGCCGTGCCTGACCCGCAGCCGGCGCTTGAACTGCCGGAGGTAAATCCATTCACCAAAACTCTGGCCACCTGCCCCGTGGTCGTGCCGGAGTCGTACAGATAGCCGATGACCCACGTCCCCGATGCGACCGTGCTCGACACATGGCAGTCCTTGGCCGTCGCGGTCGAGTTGGTGACAAATTGGCCGCCAATCGTGGAGGCGGTGGCGTCCATGCGGCAGTAGGCGATGCCGGAGGTCGCTAGCAGCGCGGAACCCGAGAGGCCGGCGTTCCCCACGACGATGAACGTCGGCACGGTCGTCTGGGCCGTGGTCGCACCAATCGCCTGCCCGGAGGAGTTGATCGAGGCGGTGCCGTTGAGCGTGGTGCCCACGGTAGGCTCGTTGGGGAAGGGGTTGGCGGTAGCGCCGTTCGACGTGGCAGCTTGGCCGAACGCCATCGACGCCAGTAGAGGGAGGAGTGCGATAAGTCGTCGCATAGTTTTCACTAGAAACATTTCCACAGGGTCCCGTTATATACAGCTAAGGCCTTGTTGCCGCTGCCGCCGACGCACGTCTGGCCCTCGGCGGTGACCGTGGTCGAATCTGTGACGAAGATCATCGACTGTGTGATCGTCGGCAACAGGCCAACCGTGGTCTTGCCGAGTTGAATCTGATTGCAGGCTATGACGTTCGGGATATTCGCCGTCTGGCTGTCGTTGAATACGTTGCGGCACCCGGACGCCGACTGGCCCACGACGTAGTGCTGCAAGGCCGCATCGGTCAGGACCATCGAGTTCAGGTGGTCGTTGATTGTGGTGGTGCAGCCGCCGCATGTCAGCCCTTGCAGGGTTACCGCGAATCGCAGCGTATTGGTGCCCAGGTTGACGCCGCCGAGGTCTACCAGCGTGGTCGTGGCGGTCACGCCGCCGCCGCTCGCGATATTGGTCAGCGTCACGCCGTTGGTCGGGACCGTGTTCGATACCGCCAACTCGACGCCGATGTTCACATCCTGGAACAGCGCGTTGGTGATGGTGAAGCTCTGGCCAGAGGCGTAGACGCCATACGACAGCGTGGGCGCGGTGGTTCCGGTCGCGCAGTTCAGGTTGCGGATGTTGACCCCCGCCGAGGCGAAGATGCAGCCGAATGTCGAGACCGCGAGCCCGGAGGAGGTGATGTTGATGCGGTTCAGCTCACCTACGTTCGCTCCGCCCACGTCGATCGGCAAGGCGTTCACATGCGCGAACGACACAGTGTCGATGTAGGAGTTCGATACCGCTCCCTGGTAGATGCCGAGGAAGCCGCCGTTCCCGTTCGTCCCTCCAGTGCCGAACGAATAGCCGTCGATGCCCACGTCGCGGATGATGCCGGAATTGTTGATGAGGGCCGGAGTGATCGTGTAGGCCGCGCCGGACAGGTTGGCCTGCGCCGGAACGTCGAGCGTCAGGCTTGTGGTGCTGCCTATCGCCGAGACCACTCCCTCGACCATCGCGGTCTGCGTCGTGCAGGGCAGCGTGGCGCAGGCAAGGAACAGGTGGGTAAGGTTGCCGCTGGTGAAATTCGATCCCACGCCGGTGATCGTGACGCTGCCTGCGGTCGCCGACACCGTGCCGGTCACCGTGTCGTTGGCGAAGTTGGCGTTGGTGGTGTTGCCATTCACGTTCGGCACCAGCAGGGAGCCGGTCGCGCCGCCTGCACCGAGCCCGGTGCCGCCGTAGCCCTGCACGATCCACCCGGCAGGGACGATCCACGGCACGCTGAACGACAGCGCGGATAGCCCCAGCCGCAGCACGCCGGAGGCCGGGATCGTGCTGCCTGCGCCTGCAAACGGATTCGTCGCGCACGCATACGGGCTGGGGCGGTTGAATCCCGTGCCGTCGATGATGACACTGGAGGTGATGCCGCGCACTGTGTAAATCCACTTGAGGGCGTTATTGAACTGGGCGCACAGGTCGGTCGTCCCGTTGTTGTTGAAGCCGTGGGCGTAGTAGACGCCGCCAAGTTGCGAGATGATCGGGATCACCGTCCCGGCCGCCGATGCGCTGCCGACGTTCGACAGCACGCCGCCGGAGGTGATATTCGACAGCAAGGTAGCGCTGGTGAACACCATCGGCGGAACGCTGCCGTTCCCGGCGTCGCCAAGCTCGTAGTGAGCCATCACCGGGTCCGTGCTGCCGACGAGGTTCACGAAGTCGCGCACCGACCATGTGGTCGTGTAGCCTGGCAGGATATGCTTCAGCGTGATGGCCTGCGTCGGAGCCGGGACCGGGCCGCTGGCGTAGGCCGCCGAGATGTCCACGACCGACGTGATCGCACAGCCGGATTGGGTGCAGCCGGAAACGTCGTCCAACTCCACGTTGCGCGCCACAGCGGACCCCCCGACCAAGGCGCAGGTGGCAAGGGATTCACAGTGCGAATGGGCGATGTAGATGTTCTGGGAGTTCACGTCAAAGCCGATCCCGCCGTCGCCGACGCCGGTCCCGCTGCCAACGATGGTGAAGCCGAAGAAGCCTCGGTTCGGCGTCCCGACGCAGGGGTTGCCGGTCGCGCACAGGCCCGAGCCGCCACCGCCGCCGGCGTTGAATCCGGTCCCGCCGAGTTCGACGGCGATGGTCGAGTTGGTGCCATGCGCGGAGGAATTGATGGTTATGTTGCGGAATTCGCCGCCGTTCTGCGACTGGGCGGAGAAGAACGCCATCCCCATGTAGTCGGCGCCGAGGACGGTCATGTTCGTGAGCGTGGAGGATTCGTTGCCGCTGACGTTGAGCCAGCCGACGCAGCCGGTGACGTAGGTCAGCGACGGCGCCTGGCACGACACCGCCACCTCATCGAGGCCCGCGCCGAACGATTGCGTCGGCCCCCACCCGGCGATCAGCGGCACGATGGTCCATCCGGTATTCGAGAACGTGCCCGAGGAGCCTGCGCCGCTCAGGGTCAGCACGCCGCTGGCGGCTGCGGTAATCATGCCGACGATCTGGGCGTTCTGTGGCGTCGGGACGGCGGTCGCCGAGGCGTTCGACGAACACAGGACGAGCATGCCAACGAGGTTGGCCGCCGAGGGCAGCACGGTGCCGGTGATGGTCACCGTCGCACCGCCGCTCGAGGAGCATCCCGTGCTGCCTCCTGTGGCGCTCATCTGGAGCCGGTTGGCGAGGAAGTTGTTCGAGGGCTGGAACGTGGTCCGCGACGGCGCTGGGCCGTAGCCGCCGATGCCCTGTACGCGCCACTTGTTGGGCACGATGAACGGGAGATCGCCCGCCAGCGCCACATTCGGCATGTACACGATGCCGGACGTAGGCAGGCCTGCGAAGTCGATCGGGCTCGGTTGCGATGGCGTCGAGAACGGATTCACCGAGCAGGTCCACGGCGTCCCGGAGAACACTGGGATGTTGGTGGCGTTGATGATCCCGCCGCCTGCGGTGGTGGCCGGAGTCGAGTAGATCGCCGCCTGAATCTTGAGGCAGGGGTCCGCGCCGACGAAGGTGTTGGCGTCGATGCCGAAGCCGCCGGACGATCCGCCGCCGCTGCCGCCATTGCCGCTCAGTGAGCAGGAGCCGGACTGGAGCGTTACAAAGTTGAACGTGATGGTCGGGAACGCGGCGATGTCCACGTAGCTGGGCAGGAGTTCGATCCCGTTCTGGTCGTAGCAATCCCATACCACGTTCGAGTTGGCAAAGCTGCTGGTGATGGTCGCGCTCAACGCATTCAGGAACGTTACCTGTTCGTTGGTGACGATGACTCCGCTGGAGGCGCTGGTGATTAGCCCAAAGGAATTAACCGTGAAGGTGGGATTGGTGTAGGTGCCGGCGGCCACGCCCGAGGCCGACATGCCGATGACTCCCGTGTTCGTGATCGGGTTCGGCGTGGCCGTGAGCGGCCCGGATGCGCCGATGGATACGCTGCCGCCGCCTCCGCCGCCCCCGCCAAGAGCCACGTCGTTGATGTTCACCGTTTCCGTCTGCGGCCCGTTGATGGTCTGGATGACGCCTTGAGTCACGATATCGTAGTGCGTGGCCGCAACGGCGTAGAATCCGTAGGTGGCGTCCGTGTTGGCCGTGAACGGGTTCGTCAGCGGCGTGTTGATCGAGTCCGCGTAGATGGTGGCCAGGGTGGAGGTGCCGTGAAGGTAAACGCTGACCGTGCAGGACGGCATCGACGCCTGCGCAACGGTGGTCGAGTTGGTGCCGACGGTGGTGATCGGCTGCGCGCCGGTCTGGCACCACTGGAAGTAGCGGGCCGTCTGCGCCTGCGCCAGGGCAGGCAGGAGAAGCGCGAGGAGTGGGAGTAGTTTTCTCATTTAGCACGACTCAGC
>CAZVYV010000195.1:0-5978 GCA_964630985.1 uncultured Occallatibacter sp. | reverse complement strand
TTCTTCAGGGACAGCCATCGGGTTTGCTGCCCTGCAATCTTCCTTCCGTGTCTTCCTGTCCCGACACAAACGACGCGCCGATGGTGAATATCCCCGTGCCCGGCGGAGCAAGCAATGCTCTGGTCGATTCCACAACCATGTACGTCGTGGGCCAGCAGCCGCAGTTGATCCAGGGACAAACTCTTTACGCCGGCAGTCTCACTGTGGTCAATCTGGCCAACAACACCGCCGGCAACCCCATTGCCATTAGCGATGGCCAGCCCGGAGCGATCAGCCGCATGATCGAAGCCGATGACAATACGCTCTGGATCGGAATGAACGGCTGTACCGTCGGTGTTCGCTACGCCACCAACCCAGTGAATGGCTACGGCTGCCTGACGATGTTCAACACTTCCACGAAATCCGTCGATTTGCTCGAGCCCTACCTGGGTGACGCCACTGGCATTGCAGCCGTCACGGGATTGCACAAGATTTACACGGCCGAGGGCGGGCAAGTCTACATCTACTCCACCGTGGACGGTTCATCGATCGACAACCAGTACGTGACCGTTACAGGTACGGCGTACGACGTCGCCTACATGGACGCAGTCACCGACGCCAACAATACTGTTTATTGACTCCCGATGCCCTCCGAGGCAATCGACTTCCGAGCCGACATTCTCGCCATCGCTGCCCATCGCGATGACGTCGAACAGACCTGCGGGGGGACCCTTCTGCGAATGGCTGCGCGCGGCCTGCGCACGGCGATTCTCGATTTGACTCGAGGGGAAGCCGGAACGCGCGGCACTGCGGACGAGCGTGCCCGCGAAGCTGAAGAAGCCGCCCGCATCCTGGGAGTCGGCTGGCGTCATGCGCTCGATTTACCCGACGGCGCCATTTCCAACAACTTTGAGAATCGCCTCGCCATCGTGCGCATTCTGCGTCAGCTCCGGCCTCGCGTTGTTATTCTTCCGTATTGGCAGGCGCGCCACCCTGACCACGCCGTCTCTGCGACGCTCGGCGCCGAAGCCTGCTTTCTATCCGGCCTGAAGAAGATCGAGACCGGCACGGAACCGCATCGTCCATTCAAAATCATCTACGCCAGCCTCTACGCCGATGTGCGCCCCAGCTTCATCGTCGACATTACGCCGTTCATCGAGCAACGCCACCAGGCCCTCATGGCCTACCGTTCGCAATACGCCAACCAGTCCGCAGGCTCTGGAATCTTTGTGCCGGAAGAAGAGATTCGCGAGCGCACGTTTGCCGAGGCTCGCCATTTCGGTCTTCTCGCCGGCGTTCGCTATGGCGAGCCCTTCGTGCAAAAAGAAGTCGGCCTCGTCGACGATCTCACCCTCCTGCCCGTGCAGTCGATCTAAAATGGATGGCGGCATTCTCTTAGAAGGGTCGTCTTCATGAATCCAATCAGTCGCCGCAAGTTTCTGGCTACTTCCGCCTTATCTCTCGCCGCCACGCGCCTTCGCCCGCAAGGCCCTACGCAGATCCAGGCAAACCTCGCCATTCCGTCCGAGGCAACGGGGCCGAATGTGCCCGTCGACTTCCTTGGTCTCTCCTATGAGGCCAAAGAACTCGCCAACCCGGACTTCTTCTCAGCGAAGAACACCGGCTTGATTCGCGCGTTTAAGCAGATTTCCTTGCGCGGCGTCCTGCGACTTGGCGGCAATACCAGCGAATTCGGCTGGTGGAAGCCAACTCCCGGCTCTCCCGAGCCGGAGCATCCGCACACTCGAGAAGTGGTTGGCGAGCCAAAGGCAAGCTACTACGCCGTAACTCCTGAAGCGGTAAGCAACCTGGCTGCTTTTCTTGAGGCGACTGGCTGGACCTGTCTCTACGGCATCAATATGGGCACCAATACCCCTGCTCGCGCCGCCGAGGAAGCTGAGTTCGTCGCCAAGACCCTCGGCCCACGTTTGCAATACTTCCAGATCGGAAATGAAGTTGACCTATTTGGCCGCCACTTGCGCGATCCACAAACCTGGTCCGCACAGACTTACCTCGCCGAGTGGCTCTCCCTCGCCCGCGCCATCTCTTCGCGCGTGCCCACAGCCCATTTCGGCATGCCCGATATTGCAACCAATATGTCCTGGCTGCCCGCGATCGCGAGTGCGTGGAGTTCAGTCGATAACCCTCCGCATGTCACCCGGCTTACGCATCATTTTTACTTTGGCGGACCTCCATCGAATCCTGATGTCAACATCCCTAATCTGCTCAAGTCCGCAACCATGGTTAGAGTTCAGGGCATGGCGGATACAGCTTCAGCCGCCGCGGCCAAAATGGGCGTCCGCGTTCGCATGACCGAAGGCAACACCTGTTATCGCGGCGGTAAGCCGGGAGTCTCCGATGTTTTTGCCGCAGCTCTCTGGTCAGCCGATTACTCGCTCCTCCTCGCCGCCAACAACTATTCCGGCATCAACCTGCACGGCGGTACAGGCCCCGTCATCGCCAGCGGACTTGGCGGAGTGATGTTTGGCGACGCGGTTCTCAAAGCGCAGGGCGCGACGCCGGAGCAGATCGCCACGCACCCCCATGCGTACTACTCGCCGATTGCGGAGTTTGGCTCGACCTACGTTTTGGAGCCAGTTGCTTATGGGCTCATCTTCGCGGGCCTGATGGCTGGCAGCACTCTGATCCGTACCGATCTCACCGCGAAGCTTCAGGCTGTGGGCATTAATGCGACAGCTTACGCCGCGAAGCTTTCAGGCGGACAAACTTCCGTCGTCGTTTTGAACAAGGACGTGGAAAACGATCTTGCCCTTCGCCTGGATTTCGGCAGCGTCCGAACCGGAGCTGTGGAGATCGATACCTTGAATGCGCCGTCGCTCGAGAGCCGCGAGGCTCACATCGCGCGAGCGGCTAAATCCGGCCGTCTCAAAGACGGAATCTTCGCCGCGCTCGTTCCCCGAGCCTCCGGCGTTCGCATCACTGTTGCCTGAAGCCGGAACCGGCTGCTGTGAGAGAATTGAGCTGATTTCGAACCATGCGCCGGGTCTGCTGCCGTCTTTTACTGCACTTTTCATCGCGCAAACATGATCTGCGATGTTTCTGAACATCTGGAGTGGGCCCATGTCGCAGACCTGGAATCCTGAGAGCTATGGCCGCGACGGGGCCTTTGTTCACGAGCTGGCTGGAGGCGTACTCGAGTGGCTTGCCGCCCAACCCGGCGAGCGCATTCTCGACATTGGCTGCGGCGACGGACAACTAACGCAGCGCATTGCCGGTTCCGGCGCCAGCGTCGTCGGCATCGACTCCTCCGCAGCCATGGTGACGGCAGCCCGCGGCCGGGGAGTAAAAGCCGACAAAGGCCCCGCCGAGAAGTTACCTTATCCCGAACACACATTCGAAGCTGTCTTTTCCAACGCCGCACTGCACTGGGTTCGTGGTCAGGATGAAATGCTCTCCGAGGTGCATCGTGTGCTTCGACCGGGCGGACGCTTTGTTGCGGAGATGGGTGGTCATGGCAATATCGCCGCCATTCGCGTCGCCTTCGCGGCCGTCCTCTCTCGCCACGGTTTTGCAGGCCTTGGCGAGCGAGGAAATTACTATCCCACTTCAGATTCCTATCGCAGCCGTCTTGAGCGTCACGGATTCGCCGTCGAAAAGATCGTCCTCTTCCCTCGCCCCACTCCGCTGAACGACAGCGGCATGGCAGGTTGGCTAAACACTTTCTACCGTGGCGCAATCGATGCTCTGCCGGAAACTCTGCGCGACGTCGCGGTCGAGGAAACAGTCGCCCTGCTCGCTCCGGTTCTTCGTGGCCACGACGGACACTGGACCGCCGACTATGTTCGCCTTCGGTTCATCGCGAGAGCCTAACCCTCTTCCTCCCGAATGATTCGCGTAAGTCGACCGCTAAGTCGTGACTTACTTTCAGCGGATTATTTCTTCAAGGCCCTTGCATTTCCCATGGACTTATGGCACAGTAATCACTGCGTAGGAGAACGCCCAATGATCGTCAAAACGCAAAACTCGATGCGTATGCTGGGATGGCTCAATCTGAGCTCAACCGGTTGCCGGGCGCGATTTCCCTATCTTCCGTAGCCCGTTGCGGCTACCTTCCTGCGTATCCCACATGAACGTTGATTCATCCCGAGTGGCGTAGAAGCCAGCTTCTTCGCCTCGACAACGCTACGCTGTCTTCGTCTGTTCCCTCGGGGTTTTGAACTGAGTTAGCATTGCTGTTTTTTGTCGCCGCTATTAGTTATCCGGTGACATTAGGAGGCTTATGTCTCTAAGTTTGTTCTCATAAGTACACTGATTCGCCGGTGGCGAAGAAACGAGTTACTTCCTGCCACGAAAGGCAGGGTGAGGGAAACCCTGCAGGAGCGGGCCGTTTCTGGTGCGAGCCAGAGGCGGAGCTTCTCAACTCGTTTCGCTTGTTCCCCGGCGCAACTTTAACTGACGATGCACTCGTCCAAAACCAAAAGAAAACGACCGGTGGCGTAGGGCGCGGTTACTTCGCCTGTTAAGCCGGAGGCGCGGGTTCGATTCCCGCCCGGAGCGAAAGCTTCGGTAGTTCAGTGGCAGAACGCCGTTACCGTCCCGCTTGTTCCCCGGTCATCGAGATTAATGGGCGATACTTTCGCCCAGGACAGAAAAAACCGACCGGTGGTGTAGGTAGCGGATACTTCGCTTGATACGCCGGAGGCGCGGGTTCGATTCCCGCGGCGGGCCGCAAGGCTCGAAAGCTCTGTGGTCAGAGCGCCGAAAAAAGCCGCCGCCGTTTGTTCCCCGGTCTGCAACTTTCCGGCTCGTCCGGATTAGAAACGAATTTGTCATGAACAAAGTAAGCGTCAAAAACGGAACGCCGGTGGGCAACGCGCATCTTTGCCGCGGTTGCATCCACGGCCAGTTCATCGTCGGCTACCGCGAAACCGACGTGCTGGTGGTCTGCACCTACTCGAACCCGGCACGCACGGTTCCCTTCCCGGTGTATGAATGCACCGAATACTGGGATCGCAACCGCCCGAGCTATGAGCAGATGAAGACCCTCGCGCTCGACTTCAGAGTCGGCCGCAAAAAGCCGATCTCCGGATTCCGTGACAGCGGGTTTGCGCGGCTCCCGGTGGTCGCGAACGATGATGACGATGCAGATGAGGCAGCGAACACGCGCTGAGCCCAAATAAAAACCGGAATCAAACAGCCGGTGGCGCAGGGCACGGTTACATCTGGAGCTAGCGGGTTCGATCCCCGCCGCAAAGCATTTTGCCTTGCGTTCCGTGTCCGACTATTCCCCGGCGGTTTATTCTTGCTTCACCCAGAAAGGGGGCGCACAATGCGCCTGAACATCTTCAAGCCCAAGCCGCGGCCGCGCACTCACGAGGGAGCACGAGCAAGCGCAATCACTGCCGAGCAGGCCCTGCGCCGCTCTGTCCTGTCCTGCATGTTGTGGGAGGGCGAGTTCTACGAGGACGGCGTGCAGATCGCCGGTCGCATTCACGAGCTGGTTCCGCAGGTCGATGCCGAGAAGGTGGCCTCGCTGGCCGTTGAGGCTCGCGAGCGCATGAAGCTGCGTCACGCTCCGCTTCTGCTGGTGCGCGAGATGGCACGTTACCCCACTCATCGCGGCCTGGTAGCGGACACGCTCGCGCGCGTCATCCAGCGTGCCGATGAGTTGAGCGAATTCGTCGCCATCTACTGGGCCGGCGGACGTCAGCCACTCTCTGCTCAGGTCAAGAAGGGTCTTGCCACCGCGTTCGCCAAGTTCGACGAGTACGCTTTGGCCAAGTACGACCGCGCCGGCGCTGTTCGCTTGCGCGACGTGCTCTTCCTTTGCCATGCGCGTCCCGCCGATGAGGCTCAGGCCGCGCTGTGGAAGCGCCTGGTCGACAACGAGCTGGCGACGCCAGACACCTGGGAGGTTGCTCTTTCTGCAACCGGCCGTGGCGAGGGCTCGGACGGCAAGCGGGACGTGGCCAAGCGCGAAGTGTGGGAGCGCCTGCTCGTCGATCGCAAACTCGGGGCTCTGGCTCTGTTGCGCAACC
>CAZVYV010000194.1:0-6011 GCA_964630985.1 uncultured Occallatibacter sp. | reverse complement strand
GGTGATTCTGTGACCCGGATTTATCCCCTTGCGGGGAGATTTGTGAAACCAGTTCTCAGTTCGTAGTTCACAGCCAGCCAAATCCGACTTGCCGACAACTACGAACTAAGAACTGCGAACTATGAACTGCAATCGCGCTAGCGTTTGCTGAACTGGAACCGCTTCCTCGCGCCCTTCTGGCCGTACTTCTTGCGTTCCTTCTGGCGCGCGTCGCGAGTCATCAATCCTTCGGCCTTGAGCAGCTTGCGCAGCTCAGGGTTAAATTCAACCAGGGCGCGGGCAATGCCCATCTTCACCGCGTCGGCCTGCGCGGAAACTCCGCCGCCCTTCACGGTCGTCACGACGTCAAAGCTCGCCCCGAGTTCGGCCACCACCAGCGTGCGTTTGGCGCTAACCCGCTGCTGCTCGGTCACAAAGTGCTCGTCGAACTTCTTGCCGTTGACTTTCCACTCGCCCGAGCCGGGACGTAGAAAAACTCGCGCGATTGCCGTCTTGCGCCGCCCCGTCCCGTAATACTGAACCAGATCCTCTGCCATGCGTTTCCTCTTAGTTCTCAGCCCTCAGGCTTGTCTTTCCTAAGTTCCTTAGTCCCTACGTCCCTGCTGCCTTACAGAACCACCGGTTTCTGCGCAGTGTGCGGATGCTTGTCGCCTTTGTATACCTTCAACTTGGTGGCCATCTGGCGCCCCATCTTGCTCTTCGGCAACATGCCCTTTATCGCCTCTTCCAGAACCTTCTCTGGCCGGCGGTTGATCAGCCGTGTAAACGACTCCTCGCGCAGTCCGCCCGGAAAACCCGTGTAGCGCCGGTAAAGCTTCGTCTGGTCCTTCAATCCCGTCAGGCGAACCTTCTCAGCATTAATCACGATCACGTGGTCGCCCATGTCGATGTACGGCACATACTGCGGATTCGTTTTGCCGCTCAAAATCATCGCGGCCTTCGTCGCCAGTCGTCCCAGCGTCTGCCCGCTCGCGTCCACCACATACCATTTGCGGCTAATGTCCTTGCCGCTCGGAATAAACGTAGACATCTGCTTCCCTCGAAAGAATTTACCCTTCACCTCGAAAACCGGCCAAGGGCTACCCGCTTTAACCAGCGCAAACTGCATTCGCCCGCGCCAAACGCGCAGGCCTTGAAATCTACCCACTGCCAAACAAATCTGTTCGGGTGAGAAGCTGCGGGAGTCGGTTCTCATCGGAACCCTGGCTGCGCCGGACCACTTTCTCCCGGGTCCCACAGCCGGTCGCCTGTTCCATTAGAAGCCCGCCAGAACCTGGCCGAAGCCTCCATCAGATAAGTCCGGGTGAGCACACCGAGACCCCAGGCGCAACACCGCGCAAGACCTCTAGAATACTCAAAAATCAGCCTCAAGTCAACGAAAGACCGGTCCGGGTAGTGGGCCAATTTGACAGGGTGCGAGCCGCAACTCTCTCAAAAGTCAAAGAAACTCCATGAGGGCCTTTGCCCTGCCAGCCGGTGCCTCGGTTTCTCCAGTCCATCCGCGGTGGGTTCACCCCGAACATGGTTTGAAACACTCCTCCACCCAAAGGCTGAGGACAACGATCTCGCCAACGCGTATTGTCAGGTCTCGTTGAACGATTTCGCGATCAAAGCCCCGCTTCCCCAGGGGTTGAATCCGACACAAAACTCAGGAGGTCAACATGTCTTTCTTCAACACCAAAGGTCTGCTCATCGCCCTTGCCATCGTTGCAGCTGGCGCCCAATGGGCCGGCGCCCAGGGATGCGTGGCAGCGCATAGCAATCAGCGCTCTTTCGACGAGCTCATCACCGGTGGCGGCGCCGCGGCTTCGCCCGGCAGCGGCAGCTGGATACACAACTTGACCATCGACGTCGGCTACCGCGTCTTCAACTCCAACAAGTATTTCCAGGGCAGCACGGAAATTGCCCGCCCCAGCGCAGTGGAGAACCACCAGAACATCTTCGATGTCGCCTTCCAGTACCAGTTGTCGCATCGCTGGAGCATCATCGGCGACGTGCCGATCTTCAACGGCTCGCGCAACCAGATCTATCCGCCGGATGGCATCTTCAGGGTCACCGGATTGGGCGACATCACCGTCGGCGTTGAGTCCTGGCTCTTCCGCCCGCCCACGGAGCATGGCGGCAACATCGCCGTCAACGCGCAGATCAAGTTGCCCACTGGAAAGGACAATTACACCGATCCGGCCACGCAGGGGGGCAAGACCGTGATCGCTGTCGCCGATCCATCCCTGCAGCCTGGCGATGGCGAGTGGGCCTTCAGCGTAGGCTCGCAGGCCTATCAGGCCCTTTGGCACACGGCAACGGCCTACGCGCAGGGAAACTACCTGGCTAGCCCCGCCGACACCAACGGAGTGGCCTCGTTCCGCTCCCAGCCTGGGCAGGGGATTGATTCGTCGGTTGACCAATACCTCTACCGTGCCGGAATCGTGCAGATGGTTCCGAAAGTGAGAGCGCTCAGAGGGCTGGCATTCAGCGCCGGCATTCGCGGTGAGGGCGTACCGGTGCACGACCTGATCGGTGCCAGCGACGGCTTTCGCCGGCCAGGATTCATCTTCTCCTTCGATCCGGGTCTGATCTTCAACTACAAGCACGACACGCTGTCAGTCAACGGACCGTGGGCCATCTACCGCGATCGGCCGCAAAGCTACCCCGAGGCGATGTTCAACACCCTCCACGGCGACGCTTTCTTCGCGGACTACACGATCATCGCCAGCCTCTCGCACCACTTCTAAACGATCGCTCAAAATGCCTGATCTCTCAGGCGTCCGATCCAAAACCACGACACGGCGGGACCTTCTTTGGTCCCGCCGCCGGCATCTTCCCGCTCCTGGAACTCCCGCCTCAATCCCTGCGTAACTCCTCATTCAAACCACTGCATCGGGCAGTTAAACTACCTGCGCCTTTTGATCGTTATTTTCGGGGGTTCAAACATGCTCGTCGAGGACGCTCAACGCCATGTGCGTACATTCTTTGTCGGCGGCTTTTGGGGTCAACTGGCCTCATCGGCAATCTGGCTCGCATCGGCGGCTCTCGCCACGTGGAGCACTCCGCGCGCGGCGATTACAACCCTCGTAATCGGCGGTTTCTTCATCTTCCCGGCCACCGTGTTGCTTCTGCGTTTAACCGGTGGCTCGGCCTCGCCCACGAAAGGCAATCCATTCAGCAGCCTTGGCATGCAGATCGCCTTCACGCTACCCATGACCATGCTTCTGCTCCTTCCCGTCACCGAGTTCCGTTTGAACCTCTTTTATCCCGCATTACTGATCCTGCTCGGCGCGCACTACCTTCCCTTTGTCTTTCTCTACGGCATGCGCATGTTCATCGCCTTGTGCGCCATCCTCGTCTCGAGCGGCATCGTCATCGCGCTCTACCTTCCCCAGAGCTTCTGCCTCGGAGCCTGGGTAGGCGGCCTCACGCTGTTTGTTTTTGCCTGGGCCGGCCGGGCTACGGTCCAACGTGAGATGCGAGCCAATGCGTGACGGCCTGACTAGCAGATGCGCAATCTGCGGTATCCTGTTGATGCGCGCCCGTAGCTCAGCTGGATAGAGCGAACGCCTCCGGAGCGTTAGGTCGGGAGTTCGAATCTCTCCGGGCGCACCACCTTCCATCACACAAAATTTGGGTCGGGGGTTCCCCCGCCGCGGCTTCAACGTCAAGGAGACATCACATGAAACGGATCTTTGGATCGGTTGCGATTTGTGTTTTGTTGCTGGGAGTTTCGCTTCAGGCGCGGGCTCAAGAAGCGCCGAAGCCGGGCCCGGAAGTGGAGCGGCTCGCGTATTTTGTCGGCAACTGGAATGAAGTGGGCAAATCGACCGCGCACGGCATGGAAGGACCGGTGTCTTCAACTCAAAGTTGGGAGTGGACGGCTGGCGGATTTTTTATTGAGGGCCATTCGGACAACAAAACGCCCGCGGGCGCCTTCAAGATTATGGCCGTATTGGGATATGACCCGGAAACGAAAATGTACACCTACAACGCTTTCGACAGTTGGGGCGAACAGATCACGGCCAAAGGGACTGTCAGCGGCGACACCTGGACGTGGACATCCGAAACGATGATGCAAGGTACATCGATGAAGACGCGCCTGACCGAAAAGGAAGTTTCCAAAACGCAATACACACTCAAATACGAATCGTCCACAGACGGTGGCAACACGTGGACATCCGATGAGGAATCAACGTTTACGAGGGTGGCGGAGAAGTAGAAAAGGAGTGGTGGACGCGGTGGGAATCGAACTTGAGCCGTTTTCAAGGCGTGAGGAGCGCAAGCGACGGGAGCCTTGAGGCGAAATCCTGAGTCCGCGGAGGCGGACGAAGGACCTCGAATTTGATTCGGCTCTGATATGAAGTGGTGGACGCGGTGGGAATCGAACCCACAACCTGTCGGTTAAGAGCCGAATGCTCTGCCAGTTGAGCTACACGTCCTTGTTTCAAAAAGCCGCTCGAGTGAGGTCCCAGCGCGACTTCGGGCGGAAGTAAAAATCGCATCCGCACCTCAGAAAATATACCACAGAATCAGCGTGCTCCCCAATTGTCGCCGAGCGAATCGCCGATGTGGAAATCAGCTCTTCAGCGCCACGCGAATGTGCAGCTCCTTTAACTGCTGCTCGCTCACGGCCGTGGGCGCCTCAGCCATCAAATCGATCGCCTTCGCCGTTTTCGGGAACGCAATCACTTCGCGCAGGTTGCTCGCGCCGGCCAGTAGCATCACGATACGATCAAGGCCCAGCGCGATGCCGCCGTGCGGAGGCGTTCCGTATTCAAGCGCATCAAGGAAGAAGCCGAATCTTGCTTTGGCTTCCTCCTCGCTAATCCCGAGCGAGGCAAAAATCTGCTGCTGCACATCCTTGCGGTGAATACGAATCGATCCCGATCCGAGCTCCAGCCCATTCATCGCCAGGTCGTAGCAGTTGGCGCGCACGCTCGCCGGATCGCTCTTGAGGTTCGCCATGTCGGCCTCGATCGGCGCGGTAAACGGGTGATGCGCGGGCATCCACTTCGCCGATGCCAGATCGTACTCGAACATCGGAAAATCCGTGAGCCACATCGGATTGAAAGCCTTACTGCCGTCAATCATCTCGGTCGCCGAGCTTCGCGTCGCCGCGGCCACTACCACCTGATCTGTCACGCGAAATGCGTCGTGCCGATCGGCATATTTCTTTGCCAGTTCGGCGCGGAAGTTGCCGGCCGCCGCGTACACGTTGATCTCGCGCTCCGAAAGCCGGCCGGGAAACTTGGTATCGCTTGCCTTGATATGGTGCGCTGGATCGCCGGCGACCACGATCACGAAGTCCGCGTCCGCCGCGCCCGCAAGCTCTCGCACCTTCGCGGCCGCCTCAGGAAAGCTCTTCTGGAGGCGTTTGAAATCGTCGATAAACTTCGCGCCCTTCTTCTGGTCGAAGAGCGGGTGATTGTCCTCGCGCTCCTTGCGGCTCAGCTCGCCCACGCTGGGAATTCGCAATGCCACCACTGGCAGCGCAGGATCGATCTGCAAGGTGGCCAACGCATCGTCGGTAAATGCCGGCCGCACGTCCGTGAGTCCCGGCAACCGCAGGTCAGGCTTGTCGGTCCCGTACCGCCGCATCGACTCGTCATAGGTGATGCGCGGAAAGGGAATCGGTAGATCAATGCCCGCCGCCGCAAAACCCGCCTTCATAAACTGCTCCACCACGCCGAAAACCATATCCTGCTGCGGGAAGCTCATTTCCAGGTCTACTTGTGTGAACTCGAGCTGCCTGTCGGCGCGCAGGTCCTCGTCGCGGAAGCAGCGAGCGATCTGAAAGTACCTGTCAAACCCCGAAATCATGAGGATCTGCTTGAAGATCTGCGGCGACTGCGGCAGCGCGTAGAATTCGCCCGCATGCACGCGGCTCGGCACCAGGAAATCGCGCGCGCCTTCGGGCGTCGACTTGGTCAGAATCGGCGTTTCGATCTCGAGAAACCCTTGCTTGCTTAGGCTCTCGCGAATGGCCAGCGTGATCTCGTGGCGCAGCTTGAAGTTGTGCTGCA
>CAZVYV010000193.1:2456-6025 GCA_964630985.1 uncultured Occallatibacter sp. | reverse complement strand
AAAAGCAAATGAAACTCGCTCTCGCAACTTTGATCTTCGCCCTCACGTTCGCGGCGTTTCCGAATGTTGCCGCAGCCGACTCAACAACAGCCCCAACGCCTTCGGGCAGCCAAATCTCCCGGAAGTCTGGTGGCTCCAATCTCCTCTACGTCCAGGTAATCCTTGCTGCCGGCAGCCTGTTGTCGACGCTGCTGCCGTAGGAACTTCGCGCGAATCGCTCGTGCATCGGTGCGGATTCTCAAGGCCGCAGCATAGTCAACCCTTCACCGTTTCAGCAACCGGCGCGTCCGCACTGCGCGCAACGGTTGGTTTCATCAGCCGGTGACTTCAACCTTCTCTTGAAAGGAGAACAAATTCCATGCGCAAGATGATGATCGCAGGATTCCTTCTTCTCGCACCGTGCCTTGGCTTTAGCGCCGTCATTCCGATTTTGACGGTGAACAGCGCGGCAATTAATTACGGCGCCAACCAAGTTACCTTTAATGGCTCGGGTTTCGAGCCATTGAAGAAAACTCCGACAGTGCTGTTGAATGGCGCTCCGCTGACGATCGATTCGTCCACCAACACGCAGATCGTTGCGACTTTGCCGGCCGGCACGGCGGCGGGGACTTATGTGGTGATCGTTGCGAACAGCATTGGCGAATTCAATGAGGTCGATTTGACCTATGGCGCGGCCGGCCCACAGGGACCCGTCGGGCCATCGGGAGCGAATGGTACGCAAGGGCCTCCTGGGCCACAGGGGCCGGAGGGAATCATGGGCAATCCCGGGGCGCAAGGACCCGTAGGTCCTGCGGGACCGGCTGGAGTTTCTGGAGGAGTGCTGTCCTACGGCGCGTTCTATGAGTTCCTTCAGGGCCCCCTTGGCGCAACCCCTGTCAGCGAGATCAACTTGCTCCATCCGGGGACATACATTATTAGTGGGGAACAGGTGCTCTCCGACGCCGATCTTAGCCATGCGGCACTCGCAAACTGCTCGTTTTCACTATCACCGACTGGTCTGACCCTTTCTCCAATTCCCAGTCTCCCCACGGGCTGGGGGTCCATTCCGGCCGGCGGATCCGTCACCTTTCCACTTAACGGGTTTTATACAGTCGAGACAGCGCCAACGACGCTCTACGTCTTTTGTGGTTGGCAGTCGCCTTCGGACGCTGTAGCGTCTGAGGTTGACAGCGAAGCTGGCACGCTCACCGCGATCCAGGTGCAGTAAGGCTGCGACGGCAGAACTGGCGGGCGGCGGGATGGGAGATCCGCCGCCCTTCACTTTTTGAGGTGTGGGCTAACTTGCCGGGGCGAGGATGCGGGCGACGAGGTCGTAGTCGTGGGACTCGGTGATCTGGGCGCGGTAGAAGCGGCCCTCCTCAAGATCGTCGAGCGGGCCGAAGTCGTTGATGAAGACCTTGCCATCGATTTCGGGGGCGTGGAACTCGGTGCGGGCTTCCCAGAGGAGCGGCGTTTCGGCGCTGGGGCCTTCGGCGAGGAGGGTGAGCTCGCGGCCGACCCAGTTTTTCTTGGCGCGGCGCGAGATGGATTGCTGCAGCTTCATGAGTCGCTTGCGGCGGGACTCGATGGTGCGATGAGGGGTCTGCGCATCGAGCGCGTATGCTGCTGAGCCCTCTTCATGCGAATAGTTGAAGACGCCGAGCCAATCGAATTTTGCCTCGCCGATGAACTCCTCCAAAACTTCAAAGTCCGAGGAGGACTCGCCGGGGAAGCCGACGATGAAGCTGGTGCGAAGGGCAATGCCGGGAACGGCGGCACGAACTTTGGAGAGAGTTTTGAGGAAAATATCTGCGCCGGCGCCACGCTTCATGCGCTTCAGAACGTCGGGCGAGGCGTGCTGGAGCGGCAAATCGAGATATTTGCAGATGTTGTCATGACTCGCGATCGTGTCAAGAAGTTTCGAAGTAATGCGGTTGGGATAGGCGTAGAGGAAGCGGAGCCACTTGAGGTTCGGAATGCGGGCGAGCGTGTCGAGAAGTGTGGCGAGGCCGTCGCGGAGGCCGAGGTCTTCGCCGTAGCAGGTGGTGTCCTGCCCGATGAGAGTGATTTCGCGAACGCCGCGGGCAACGAGCTGCTCGGCTTCAGCGACGACGGATTCGAATCGACGGGAACGGAATTTGCCGCGCAGGTTTGGGATGACGCAGAAGGTGCAGGGGTGGTCGCAGCCCTCAGCGATTTTGATGTAGGCGGAGGCGCGCGGCGTGGATAAGAGGCGAGGGGTAGTTTCGTCGTAGAGATAAGTAGGCAGCGTGGAAGATGCGCCGGCCCAGGCGTCGCGAAGGAAGCGGCCGGAGCGCTCGCGTGCGTCGCCCTCTTTGCGTGAGGCAGGCCGGGATCCCTCAGGGGCTAAAGCCCCGTTTAAATCCCGCGCTTGTTTGGCACGACTGAAGTCGTGCCCTGACACTTCGTGCCCTTGGCGAACTGAAGGGTTCGCGCTCTTCTGTTTGTGCGTGCCGGATTGGGATTCTTTGCCGGAGCGAATTTCCGCGTGCGTGGTGGTGAGAATGGTGAAGGGTGAGGAGGCGGATTGTGCGGGCGAGGACGCCCGCACGACAGCCGGCGAGGACGCCGGCGTTACAGCAGGTTGCTCGGGAGAATCCGGGATCCGTGCCGACGCGGGGGCGGAGTTCAGGCCGGCCGCTTCGAGAATCGATTCGAGCTCGCCGGTGCCGACGACGGCATCAACTTCAGGGATATTCTTCTGAATTTCGTCGCGGTAGCGCTCGACGAGGCAGCCGGCGACGATGAGTTTTTTCGCCCGGCCTTCGGATTTGTGGCGAGCCATCTCGAGGATGGTCGAGACCGATTCCTGTTTCGCGGTGTCAATAAAAGAACAGGTGTTGACGACGAGGATATCGGCGTCTTCAGGGCGGGCGGTGAGGCGAGCGCCGGCGCGGTCGAGGAGGCCCATCATGACTTCGGAGTCGACGAGGTTTTTGGGGCAGCCGAGAGAGACGAAGCCCACTCGGGGCCCGCGGGAAGCGGTCTCTGGTTCCTGGGGCGGGACGGTGGGGGAAGATTTGGGCACAACCCTATTCTACGTGGGGCACGAGTAATGCGAAGGGGTGGAGCGAATTGAAGGGGTGGAGGAGTGAGGGCCTAGCTGTCTTTGCGGTAGAGGAGGTCGCGCATGGCACGGCGGCGGGCAGCGTTGACTTCGAGTGAGGCGCGGCGCTCGACGTAGTCGGTTGAGGGGCGCGGCTCGGACTCGGCGGGTTCCTCAGGCTCGCTGCAGGTGGGGCAGCGATTAGCGAATCCGGGCTTGCCAGGGTGGAGCTCGAACTCCTCGTGACAGACGACACAGGTTTTGATCGGGAAGGACATTGGCAAATATATTAGCGAAAGTTGGCTGTGGAAATAAAGAGATAGTGATTAGTGGTTAGTGATTACTGACTAGTGATTAGCTCCGAGCGCGGCGAGGATGATACATCCCTTTTCGTGTTGCGCTGAAAGTGGTGAACATAAGTTTGTGCTATCCCTCCCTAAAACTCGCCGCTGTGCGTCGAGGCTTTAGGATGGGGCACCCCTTTTCGTGCAGCATTGAGACAGCGCGCTAATTGGCGAGGACG
>CAZVYV010000193.1:0-2356 GCA_964630985.1 uncultured Occallatibacter sp. | reverse complement strand
GATGGGGCACCCCTTTTCGTGCAGCATTGAGACAGCGCGCTAATTGGCGAGGACGGCGCGGTAGCGAACTTTGCCTTTTTTCACTTTATCGATGGCCTCGTTCGCTTTGTCCATGGGGAAGCGCTCGGTGGAGGCTTTGACACCGTGGCGAGCAGCAACATCGAGCATCTCGCGCAGTTGGAAGGGGCTGCCAATGGGGCTGCCGCCGATGGTACGCATGCCGGAGACGAGCGGAAAGGTGTGAACCGAGACGGGCGATGGAGGAACGCCGACAAACCAGAGGGCGCCGTTGGGGCGAAGGGCCTGGACGTATGCGCTCCAATCCTGGTCGGCGTTGACCGTGCTAAGGATGAAGTCGAGCGAGCCGGCCACTTCTTTCATGGATTTGGATTCGCGGCTGTTGACAAAGTGATGGGCTCCGAGGGAGCGTGCTTCCTCTTCCTTGGCCAGCGTGGTGGAGATGGCGGTGACCTGCGCACCGAAGACGCGGGCGAACTGAATGGCGAGGTGACCGAGGCCGCCGATGCCGACAACGCCGACGCGTGAGGAGGGGTTAATGCCCGCGATACGCAAGGGGTTGTAGACGGTGATGCCCCCGCCGAGCAAGGGCGCGGTCTGTTCGCTCTCGAGGGCGTCGGGAATGGGAACGACGAATCGTGCATTGGCACGGACGCGGTCGGCGTAGCCGCCGTGGCGATGAACGCAGGTGCCTTCAGAGGCGACACAGAGATTCTCCTGGCCACGCATGCACCACTCACACTGGCCGCAGGAGTTGGATTGCCATCCGAGGCCGACACGCTGGTCGAGCTCAAGCGAGCGAACCTCACTGCCGAGTGCAGCAACGGTGCCGATGATCTCGTGACCGGGAATGAAGGGGTATTGGCTGATGCCCCAGTCGTTGGCGATGAGATGGAGATCGCTGTGGCAGACGCCGCAGTGGGTGATGGCGATTTCAACCTCGTACGCACCGAGCTTGCCCGGATCGTAACGAAGAGGAAGCAGCTCTGACCCCGCCGCGTGAGCCGCAAGTCCCTGTATTTGAGCCATAGTTTGCCCCACTTGCCTCGAATCAGATTCTTTTCAAGCTGGTCCAGCGCAATTCCCCAAAAGCGCCGGCCGATGAAAGGTAAATCGCTATCGTATTCAGTTTAGTTTAAACCGCCGGCCTCAGACACTCCCCCAAGGTGCGGGTCTCCCTCAGACCTAAGTGATTGATTCGGTGATGACTTTAGTTTAATCCGCCACCGGACTCGATATTGAGATTCAGAATCCAAAAGCCAGTGAGGACGCCTCCGGCGGGAGCCTCCCCCACGAGCTCGGCGGATTCGCCGTTCAGTCCTGCGTCCTGTGCGTTGCGCAGGGGCTCAAGAGCATTGGCGACCGAAAGCGGGAGGCTGGTGAAGGTTTGACCGTGGATCTCGGCCTGGGTTTCAGGCGCGAGAAGGCTGACATATATTTGGTCGGCGGCGTGCTGATCGCGGGCCTCGGCGAGGACACTCGCGAGATTGGGAGCGGAAGCGGAAAAATGAGGCTGAAGCAAAGTGCGGTCGAGGGTGGCCGCGTCGGAAACGAGAAGGCGAAGGTTGCCTGAGGCAAGGCGGGCCGGCAGTTTGAAGGCGATGCGGATGTTGCGCTCAGGCTGGTGCGAAGGGCGGACAGTGGCTTCGACGGTGATTGTGTCGCCGGCATGAGCGATGTCAGTGGAAGCAATGCGCGCCTGATCGAGTGCGACATCGATCGGACGGGGAATTGCCTGAACGTGGAGATCGATGGAGCGGACAACGCCTTGACGCGCGCCATTCGAATAGAGACGAGTGAACTGGCCGCCGGCAAGAAGAGCGGCCGCCATTGCCGCTGGAGTTGGCTGGCCGGACGGGGCCCAGAGATCAAGCGGAACCAGCGGAAACCCGGCGATATCGATGTTGCCGGTTACGTGGTAGCTGAGCGCTTCGGAGTTCTGGTTGGATTCGAGGAGCGAATCGTAGAGGACCACCTGGACGGCGGTAGGGGTGAGGGAAGGCAAATCGAGGACGTCGACGTTTACCTTGCGCGGCCCTTCCGGGGAATCGATGGTGACGTGGACCGGAATCATGTGCGCCTGCGCGCCGAGCACGCCGCGAATGGCGGACTCGCGATCCTGCGTGAAGGCGCCGATCGTGATGCCCGTGTTGATGATCTTGAAAGAATTCAGCGGCGAAGCGAGGGTGGCGACGACATCGGCGGTTGTCATCGGGAGAGAGACTGGTCCCGCGCCAAGAACGGGATGGCCGCAAGCGAGGAGTTGTTTCGGATCTATCCAGGTGACGGTGCAGGTGGCGGAGACCTCGAGATCGCCGCGAATGAGTTGCATGCTGAC
>CAZVYV010000192.1:0-6042 GCA_964630985.1 uncultured Occallatibacter sp. | reverse complement strand
ACTTTCGTTCGCAATACGCAGGTAATCTGCCTTTTCCTCATGCTAAGGAGCATAATGGTCGATGACATTCTTGGTATTAACGAGACTGGTGTCATTGTGCGGGCGATTTAGCCTGCCGTTTTCCTGCGGCTAAATCAACTGCATTTGAAGGGGAGGGATCGGATGCGGATCCGGCGCGTGTTTGTGCCGCTGTTCGCGCTCGCTGCAGCCTGCGTAACCGTGGGCGCTCAGCCTAACCCTCTCATTCACCATGCGCAGGGCATCATGCTCACCGCGCGGGGTGTGCATAACCTCTCTCCTGAAGATGCCGCTCAAGACCTTCCTGTTCATCTCCGCGCCGTTGTCACTTACTACGATCCCTACATTGATGTCAGGCATGGCGCTATCTTCGTTCATGACGCGTCGGGTGGCGTCTTCGTCTCCGTACCCGCACGGCCCATCCTCTCCATCAAGCCGGGCACGCTCGTGGATGTCGTTGGGGTAACCAACTCGGGCGACTACGCGCCCGTTGTTTCCAGCGACCAGGTGCGACCAATCGGTCAGTCACGCCTGCCCGCGGATCCGATCAAAGCAAGCTTGACGCAACTGCTAACCGGCGCTTTGGATTGCCAGTGGGTCGAGGTTGAGGGCCGCGTTCGCTCCGCACATTTGGCGCAGCACAATGTAGTCGTTGCCATCGCAGCCGACGGCGGAATGCTGACTGCGGTCACCGTTCGCGAGGCAGGCGTAGACTACGATTCGCTGGTCGACTCCATTGTCCGCATCGACGGCAACGCAGCACCCCTCTTTAACCAACGGCGTCAGATGGTGGGCGTGCACCTGTTCTTCCCCACGCTCGGCCGGGTCACGGTCATCCAGCCGGCGCCGCGCGATCCCTTTGCTGTGCCCGCGGTTCCGGTGGCCCAGTTGTTCCGATTCTCGCCCGATCCCGGACTTCTCCACCGCGTTCACGTGCAGGGCACGGTCACGCTCGATTGGCCCGGACGTGTACTTTGCATTCAAGACGCGAGAGCGGGCATCTGCATGCAGACGACGGAGGCTGCCGCTGTCCCGGTCGGCTCCTTTGTCGATGTGGTTGGCTTTCCTGCCATTGATCTTTTTAAGCCCTCACTCGAGGATGCGGTATTTCGCGTTGCCGGTGGCACCGCAGCGCCCCCGCCACCTATTGCGATCACCCCCGACAAGGCCGTCAAAGGCGATCTCGACGGCAAACTCGTCCAGATCGACGCCGAGTTGATTGGCCGCGACGTTGCCGCGTCCGATCCCACACTGATGGTCCGCGCAGGCGGTGTGCTTTTCCCAGCAATCCTTCCCAAGGATGTGACCCTTGGCGCGACGCTGCCCTGGAAAGACGGCAGCCTGGTGCGCATTACGGGCGTCAGCAATGTCCAGGTTGATTCGCTGGGCACGAATCTGAGCGAGGGTGCCGTGCGGCCCGAGTCGGTACACATCCTGTTGCGCTCGCTTGACGATATTTCGATTCTCAAGGCTCCTACATGGTGGACCTTGGAACATACATACGAAAGCTTTTCCATCGTCGGCTTGCTGGTCCTCGGCTCTTTCGCTTGGATCGTCGTCCTGCGCCACCGCGTCGCGCTGCAGACCCGCGCCCTTCGCGGTAGCGAGGAGCGCCTGCGCCATCTTTCGGAGCACGATGTTCTTACAGGCCTGCCCAATCGCATCCTGTTGAATGACCGGTGTCAAACTTCGCTCAAACGGGCCGTGCGCTTTCAATCCTGTCTGGGCCTGCTCATGGTCGATGCGGACGAATTCAAGATCGTCAACGACGCTCTCGGCCACCTGGCCGGCGACAAGCTGCTCCGCGAACTAGCGGACCGCCTCTGCGGATGCGTGCGCGAGACTGACACCGTGGCTCGCATCGGCGGGGACGAATTCATCGTTCTGCTTCCAGACCTGCGCATTCCCGCGGAGGCAGAGTCCATTGCCGCCAAAATCGTTGCTGCCGTTGCCCAACCGTATGTCATCGATCACACGCAGGCGGTCATCACCGTCAGCGTGGGAGTGGTCACCTACCCTGAGGTGGGCGCCGATATTGATACGTTGATGCATTGTGCCGACGAAGCCATGTACATGGCGAAAGAGAGGGGCAAAAACAGCTTCCAGGTCTATCGGCGAATGTTCGTGGCCTCCGAGGGATCCGGGAATTCGCTGTTACAGCAGCCTCATGCTCCACTGGCTACCGGCGGCGCTTGAGTTCTGCGTATAACCCCGCACCTGCCGGCAGTCAGCTCTGGCGCATCTCCGCGGATTCCCGCGAACCCTTCCACTCGAGTGCGCCAATCTACGGCTTTTCCTGGGGCTTGACGATTGTTTGCAGCCGGGGATCCTTCCACAGACCCGCGAACTCCTTGTCCGTGTACACGTCGCTCAACTGCGAATAGTGGCCCACTTTGGCGCGGTGCAAGTAGTCGAGAGCGCCCTCCATATTGCCTCTGCGCGCATAAAGCTTCGCGATGAGGAAATCGGTGCGCGCGATTTGCTCCGGAGTTCTCAGTTGCGCCACCACCCCGCCATTTTCCAGGTCGAAGACGTCGGGATCGAGCTCCATCGCCCTCGCATATTCGTTCATGGCGCGGTCCATGTCGTTCAGGCCCATCCACGCTTCGGCCATGTTGACGTGGTAAGACGCGTTGGCTTCGTCCAGCTCCAGGGCCTGCCTTAACTCCGTCACCGCCGGCTTGTATTTCTTCTGGATGCACAGGAGCGCGCCCAGATTGTTCAGTGCGTTGGCGTCGTGCGGATCGGTCTTGATGGCTTCCTGAAAGCTTTTGCGAGCTGGGCCGTATTCCTTCAGCGCGAGCTGGGCGATCCCCATCTTGTTATAGAGCTGGGCATCCGCGCCGCTGGCGCGCAAAGCCCGCTGATAATAAGCAATAGCCGAGAGATAGTCGTTGTGCGCACGGGCGATGTCGCCTTTCTGCTCGGCGGCCGACGCCGTCTCAAGGCTGATTCCATTGGGCAGGTCCCGCAAAGGAGCACGCCAGCCGTACGCGGCTCCGCAGGAAAGGAGGCTCATCGCGACGACGATGGTTGAAAGCTTTTTCATGAATCACCTCTTTCTCGATCCGGGTCACTTCAGGGAGGGCTGCTTGATCGGTTGCCCCGGATCATGAGTTCGATATTGAGTAAAGATCAATCGGACGCGCCGTACAACGCTATACCTGCTACATGCCTGTCGCGGCAGGGCTACGGTCGCGGACATGTCGCTCAAGGCGCTGCGATTCAGCAGCTTGTGCTCACCGTGAAATGAAGATCCAGTCACATCATTGAACCCCCGCAGCCGGGGTTACACGGCGTTACACGGCGTCTAGCACCGCTTCTTACACCGTTAAAGCCTTCCCAAACGAGGAAGCCGCGCTAACATAACATTCGTTGCGACGATCCCTTAGGGGTTCGCGAGGCGGCGGAGATGACCGTGGAAACTCCTGAAACGATCGAACTCGCCGAGCAGCGCGCGGAACTGAGGACTGTTCTCGAGTCCAAAGGCTTTGTCCGGGCTCCCACCCTTGCGAACCTCCTCTCCTATTTGTGCGAGAAGCTCTTTGCGGGCGAGTCGAACCAGATCAAGGAGTATTCGATTGCGGTTGAGGCGTTTCGTCGCGGCGATTCGTTCGATCAGGACTCGGACTCCATCGTTCGCGTTGAAGCCAACCGCCTGCGCCGGCGTCTAGCAGAGTACTACCAGGGCGAAGGCGCGCGCAATCCGATCCAAATCACGATACCCGTCGGCCAGTACGTACCCAGGTTCGAACGCAACAACGCTCCTGTGGAAGTTCAGGCTGCCGAAACGCCGGCTCCGCCGCCTGCCGCCATTGCGACACCTGGCGGGCCCTTGCCGCATCGCTCGCTTGCTTTTGCCTGGCGCCTGGGATGGGTTGCAGGCCTTGTCTGCCTCTCGTTCGCGCTTTGGTTCGCCTGGCATCTCTCGCGCCAGCAGAAACCCGCGCCGCACGAAGGCGAGCAAGCCCCGCTCGCCGGCCTGAACTTCGAACCGCCTCTTGGTCCGCCGGGAGGAGAAGAGACCCGCATTTTGGCGGGCTCCGGGCGGAGCTTTGTCGACCATGCCGACAAAATGTGGAGCGAGGACGAAGGTTTCACCGGCGGCACGGCTGTCAAAACCTCCATCGAGCACATCGCGCGCACCCTCAATCCTGGCTTTTATCGCACCAGCAGGCAAGGGCAGTTCCGCTACGACATTCCCTTGCGAAAAGGCGTCTACGAATTGCACCTTCACTTTGCCGAAACCGTCTATGGGCCCGAGTCTTCAGGCACTGGAGGCGAAGGAAGCCGGATTATGAATGTGCGCGCCAACGGGGTTCCGCTGCTGAGCGATTTCGATGTGGTGACCGATGCGGGCGCAAGCTCCACCGCCGACGTGAAGGTGTTCACCGGCATCGAACCGGCCCCTGACGGCAAGCTGCACCTCGAGTTTGCGGCGGACAACGGGCAACAGGCGATTCTCTCGGCCATAGAGATCCTGCCTGGATTCCGGGGACACATTCGTCCCATTCGCATTCTGGCCAGGGAAACCCCGTACTACTCCAACGACAGCCATTGGTGGAGTCCCGACGACGATTTTGAAGGCGGACAACTGGCGGCTTATACCGCGCCGGTGAAGGGAACCGACGATCCCGAACTGTACGAAACCGAGCGGTGGGGAAATTTCACCTATGCCATCCCTGTCACCGCCGGAAAGTACACCCTGACCCTGTATTTTGCAGCGCGCCACGGCAGCTGGGACGAGCCATCTGGCGATGCTTTTGAGGGCAAGCCCGGAGTCGCTCATGTCTTCAACGTTTTTTGCAACGGCCAGACCCTCCTCACCGCCTTCGACCTGGCGAAGGAAGCCGGCAATTCGGACGCTGTAATCCGGAGATTTGCCGGCCTCGAGCCCAATGCGCAGGGCAAGCTGATTTTGAGCTTTGTTCCCGTCCACGGCTACGCTACCGTCACCGGAATTGAAGTGCTGCCGCAGTAATTTGCGCAGGCGCAGCCTTTCTCGAAAAACTCGACCGCATGCTGTGCGCTGCGCGACGGCCGTCCCGTCTTTGATGTGATCCAAAACACAGACTGCCTGGAACCGTGCCCGCTATCTTCACAATCACAGGATGAAACGGCGCATCCAACTCGCGGCGATTTTGCTGATCGGCCTACTTGTCGTTCAGCCGGCGTTAGCCGCTCTGCCCTGCATTCAAGGCGCGCCCGCAGCATGCGTCCCCGGCTGCCCGATGACCATGAGCGGCATGGGCTCCGACTGCCACATGACTGGCCAAACGGCCACCGGCAATTGTCCTCAGAGCTGCTGCTCGCGATCCCTCCCCCAGGCTTTCGCATTTGTTGCAACGCCGAAAGAGCTGAATCTTTCCGCGCTTGCTTCGCCGGTTGCTGTCTCTTTCGTGGAAGCGGCGGCCGATTTACGCTTTACCGTCCGCCTGCCCATCGACGCGCGGGCTGCGTCTCCTCCGGCCTACCTTCTCAATCAAGTCTTCAGAATCTAATTCTCCGCTGACGTGCATGCCAACGATGCAGTCGCAAGGCGCTTCTTAAACCTTGAGGCTCAGTCTTTGAATCGCATTTCTAACGTTAAGGAGAATTCCATGAACCGCACGATCGCAACTCTTTCTTTCGCCACCGTCCTCGCCTTCACGTCCGTCGCCGCTTTCGCGCAGACCCAGCCCAACCCCGACAAACTGAGCAAGCAGCAACTTGTTTCGCTCATCGCTTCCGCAAAGACCCCGGCCGAACACATCCGCATTGCCCAGTACTACGGCGCAAAGGCGCAGGATTATCTGGCGCAGTCGAACGAGCATGCGCAAATGGCCGAGCAGTTCAAGCAGAACCCGGTGACCAGCTCGTCGAAGTTTTCCACCGGAACAGTGAATCACTGTGAGTACCTGGCTCAGAACTTTAAGCAGAAGGCTGAACGGATGCAGAAACTGGAAGCCGAGCATGAGCAAATGGCCAAGGATGCGGAGCAACGGTAATCGAATTTCGATTCGCCGCAAACCTTAGGGGTCCGGA
>CAZVYV010000191.1:0-6047 GCA_964630985.1 uncultured Occallatibacter sp. | reverse complement strand
AGCTCTGCCGCTTCCGTTCCATCCACGCTCGAATGACTGATGAAGATCTGCGCCAAAACCTCTCCCCGGAGAGATTAGCCACGATTGCCGCTAAACATCGCCACAAACCCTATCATATTCGCTCTTTCGGCCGCAGTTTTTCTGCTGGTGAAGGGCCGGCAATCACTGGAGGCGTGTCGGCGTCCCGAACCAGGCTGTTGCTGCGGCTGATTATCGCGATTCCGGTGGGAAGAACAGCCAACCATTCAACTCCTCCTCGCCCAAACATTGCGTCGCCCCTCCTAAGAAATTGAGGGCCGCGAGCGCCCCCCATTCATTGCGCGCAGGCACGAAGCGACTGCACGCGGAGTCTTGCCGATGAGGGAGGCTGGACGCAGCAGAGAGACTTGCTCGGGGCGCGATCACCTATAATCAAAGGCGCGGCCGACCGGCGGCCCGCGCTTTATATTTATAGTTGTTTTGGGAATGGAGTATTCCGGTGAGTCGACAAATCCACCGCAAAGTAATCTTCCTCGTGGTCACGCTGGCCGGAATCTCCGGCGCGGCTATGCTGCAAGCCCAGCAACCTGCCGTTTCGCCCTACGCAGAAGTGCTTCCAGCCCAGCAGGCGGGACGGCCAATGTGACCCATCCGCCCGCCTACTACGCTTGGAAGAAGGCACACGACGCGCAATTGCTCATCGACTTCGGCGGCCTCGATCGCTTCAGGGAGGCTGATGCCGCGTCGCCTGCACCCAAACCTGGCGAGAATCGCGTCGTCTTCATGGGCGATTCGATCACCGAGGACTGGAGGCTGGAAGACTCGTTTCCAGGCAAGCCCTACATCAACCGCGGCATCAGCGGTCAAACCTCGCCGCAGATGCTCGTTCGCTTCCGCCAGGATGTGATCGATTTGAAACCGAAGGTCGTGATCATTCAGACTGGGACCAACGACATCATGGAGAACACAGGTCCGATGACGGTTCGGCAGAGCGGGGAGTGTATTGCCTCCATGGCCGATCTGGCCACTGCAAACAACATTCAGGTGGTGCTGTGCTCGGTGCTGCCGTCGTCCGAATTCGCATGGTCGCCGGACCTGAAGCCTGCGCCCAGGATCGTCGAACTCAACGCGTGGATTAAGAAATACGTGGGTGAAAAGGGCTATATCTACGTCGACTACTACTCCGCCATGACGGACGAGCATGGCGGCCTTCCGCTCGCGCTCAGCGACGACGGCGTTCATCCGCTGCCGGCCGGATTTGCCATCATGACGCCGCTTGCGGAAGCGGGAATCGAGGAGGCTCTGGCGCGCGGAAACTGAACGCCGAAATTACTCAGTTCTTACTGCTCTCCGCCCCAAAGCCGCGCCCTCGAGCCCGCATTTCTCATGAGTTGCAAGCAAGACGTAGAGCCGGTCTCCAGACCGGCTGTTGTGCGGGTTTCCAGGACCGCACACGTCCATTGTTCTCAAGAAAATTACGCATTTGGCCGATCTCGCAGCTGGATTCCCATCATGCGTGGTTGCTGTTAGAAATGCGGGCTAGCGATGCGATTTCGTATTGGCCAGTCAACCAGCCTTTGCGTCGGTCAAACACCGCAACTGCAAAAGCAGCCTGGCGTCGCGCTCACTGTTCCCAACGAGGCAATCCATCGAGGGGACGCGGATACGCCAGCATTGCGCTGATGAAAGACGCCTCCTCCATTGACAGTCGATCGGCGTTCTTATTGAAAACCCTTTGTGCAGCCGCATTCGCGCCAATTAGGCCGGAGCCCAAAAAAGCGAAAGCCAGATAAGACCGTAGAATTTCAATCTTCTTGAGGCGGGATTGGATAACGAGAGCTAAGAATGCCTCGTACAGCTTTCGCTTCATCGTTAGCGCCGAGATCCCGTCACTGTGCGCACAAACCGCATTTCGATTGTGCTTGCACCTCATGTTTCCGGCCTCTGAGCACCTTGATAGTCTCCCGGAGAATTGAAAGCACATCGACGCCACGCAGGCATTAAGATATCGGTTTGTAGGTGCCCGGAGATGCTCTATCGTTCTACGAATCCCGTGCCTTCAATCGGAATGGAGGAAAGGGGCTAGAAGGCGTCTTCGCGAAGAGCGACCGCTATCTCTTTGCTACCGGACGAACATGGAAAATGACCCAGTCATCGGACCCTTCGGAGACAAGCGGAATGTCTCTCGGCTTGAGGCGTATCTTGAAGAGAAGATTACGTTATTGAAGCCATGCGATTCGATGGGCGTTGAGCACGAGATATTCCTTTGCATGCCGGATAAAACTCCCGCAACTGAAGAGCTGTCTCAGGCGGTTCTCCGGTCTCTGGCTAATGACCGCTTTCGTCTCTTGGATAGCGAGTACCCCGGCTTTATCTTGGGTGTGAAAGCAGACGACCACGGAACCTTCCCGACTCGAATCGCCTACGACCTTCCGCCGCATTTGCTTGAGATTTCCACGGCGCCGCACCACAGCCTGCAAGGCCTGCAGCACAATCTGAGAGGGGCATGGCATCAGCTGATAGCTGCCGCAGCGCGTTGCGGCGCCCGCGTCGAGTCTGTTCCGCTTGTGGGTGTTGGACCGGCGGACACAAGGTTGCTAACTCCACGCGGCAAGTGGAACGACCTCCGGTACTACCGGAGGAAACTGCTGGGGGCAGGCAACACTCAATTTGAGAATTATGCAGCCGCCATTGCTTCAACGCAGATTCATGTTGCGCTTCCCGCGACCCAATATCCAGCAGTCGTCGAGAAGCTGTACCGCCTGGAGCCGGAGATTCTGCCGGTTACCGCGGCATGGGCGGGTATGAATCCATCTCAATTGCGGCAAAGATGGGAGGGTTACGCGGCCGTCTTTGCTTCCTCCCCGCTCATCGGTTTTCCCCACTTGGAAAGCTGGTCTATTGAAAACTGGCTAGCCGCATTCTGCCTTGCACCGATGGCTGGCGGACCTTGCGATGCATGGGCTGCACGCAACCTTCAACAGACAGGGTTCTTTCCCCGTGACTCAATCCAGTCCTTCTGGTATGCCGCGCGCGATCTCCAGATCATCCGCCCCCGTCTCATGGGCACAATCGAGTTCCGGGCTGACCCCGCTATGCCGACGCTGGAAGCGGTGACGAGAGTCGCTGCGCTCCGGCTTGGGCTCTGCCTAGCTGTCTTAAACGGATATGAGCCACGTATGTCGTTTCTTGAGGCTCACGACGAGTGGTGGCGAATTGCTAGAGGAGGGCACGCAGGGCACGATACTACGGACGTCGTATCGCTGGCCATGGATGCGCTTAAGAGAAGGGCCAAGCACGAAGAGCGTTACTTAATGCCGAGCAACTCCGACGTGTAGGTAGGCGCGCGGAAGCGGGAGAAGTTCAACAGGAAAGTGGATCGCTCCAGAAATGGTGATGTCCACCTTGACGGTGTTCGGCGTCGGCAGCGGCCCCTGATAGCGGAGATAGAACCTATAACAACCTGAATGATTGATGTAATGGGTATCAGAAAGGCTCGGTTCATGCGGCTTCGTGCAAGCATGCCCAACCTCAGTGGCGCCCCCGCCTCTCAAAGCTGATCAGCTGGGAGCGGCTCGTTCATATACCCGGTCGTGATTCCCCACCGCGCGAAATGCTTTGGCTCCCATCCAAACTATTCCAATACCGCACCCCAATCCTTGACGTCCGTTCGCGTTCCGTCCGGTGCAATATAGGAGTCGATGTAGTCCAACTGGCCGCAGTCATTGAAGACCAACAGCCGAATGTCGTTGTCGAATCGGAACGTCATGTTCCCGGAATAAGCATGATCCCAGGTCTCACCGCCCTCCAACTCCTCCGACAGCTCGCCCGCGTCGACCGCTTCGCAAATCGCAACAATGTCCTGTACTGTCACGCTGCCTCCAAGCAGAAGCATTTTTTAACGATCAACAGTAGTCCCAACGGAAGTAATGTTGATCAGCGATTGGAGTATACATTCGAAGATTGAAGGATTCGCAGGCCGTTGTACGCTTAGCGCCAGACCGGATGTGAGGTCACCCACAATTCTCGAGCCGATCTGTCACAGCTCTGCGGGCGACCCAAATTAGCGCTTTCGCCCGCTAGCTGGAGCGAACAGGTTTGAGACCCATTTCGAAATTTTGTGACCATGCCGACACCTCTTATAGCCCAGCGATGGCGTTGTGTCTGGATTGTTGGCCACACGGACGTGGCGATGATTTAGCAACGAATGAGTACATTATCGCCGAGGCACTCATTGAGGCAGCGGGGACAACATTCCGGGTTCCGGGCGAGTCACCGGCAACACGGACAGAACCCGAAAATTGGGCCCTGTACGGGTAGCCGATCAATCGCCCGGCTTGGGTCATTTGACCGTGTGGTAGTGCTCGATGCGCCGAAGTGCAGCCAAGCTTGCGGCGGCGATCCGCTATGAAAAGTACGAAATATTCGGCAATCGTGCCGCAACACTTTGACGGATACGAATCCCACTACTAAGATGGCCTTGGTTCCCGCGCAATTCGGTTGTAGAGAATTGTTGGCGACCTGCTCATCTCGAAGCTAATCGCTGAGTTATGTTTTCGGAGGTGATGAATGAAAAGGGTTCTGTTGGTCGGCTTCGATCCTGCGACGGTGGATTTTTCGGATCCGGCGTTGCCGCCGGGTATGAATGCAGAGAAGATCCACGCTGGAATCAAGCTCGCGCTCGCCGATATGACCGGGCGGGGCTGGCTTGCGGAGAACTGCTTTATCAACCCCGACGATACTGCGGCGACGACGGTTGAGCACTGCCTGGCCAGTGACCGCTATGACTGCGTGGTGATCGGCGCGGGCCTGCGCTTGCCACCTAGTCGCTTGGGCGTACTCGAAGCGGTGGTCAACGCTATCCACCGCGCCGCGCCGCAAGCGGCCATCGCTTTCAACACCCGCCCCGACGACAGCGGCGCAGCAGCCGCGCGCTGGATTTGACATACGGTTCCGACGGGCTCTGATGGGGATCGGGAGACCGGCGAACGCTTCGCTCGCCCTGAGTGACCGACAAACAGGAGGTTTGAGGATGCTGGGCGAAGGACCATCGAGGTCACAATCGTCGACAATTCGGAAGTATCGCGCGAATCGATACTCATAAGTCGACTTATAGTGATTGAACCGCTCCGGGTGATTGACCTGATATTCGGACAGAACTCGAAAATTGGGGGTTCTGTACGGTTTGGCGACAAACCACTCGGAACTCAGGTCTGTGGGTCAGGACAGCGCAGCCAAGTGGGAGGCTTGAAGTGAAGCCACGTTCCTCACTTTCGCACCGATGGTTGAGCGCTTGGGCCGAGTGAGCAAACCTTACTTGACGATTGAGGATCTCGCCAAATGCGGACTCGCAGGTCACTGTGAGCGGAAGAAGCTGAAAAGAAGAACCGCCAAAACTGTCAGGCTCACGGCAACGTAGAGTCTGTCGCGCTCGATTGCAAACGCTACGAGGGCGAACGCGACTCGGGCAACAGGAGTCGCGATCAACAATAGTTTTCCGAGCTGGATGATCGTTGCGGGATCACCTGTCGTGAGACCATGCCCCATGTCTCTCAGCTGTCGTAACTTCGCAGGCTCACTTGAAAAGGAACGGTAATTAGGAGCGCCTCCATGTTGTGCGTGGAGGTAGAGCACACCGCCTATCAGCACCACGGCAGATGCCAGCAAAACCCCTACCTGGAGCAGACGTCCCATCATGACTTCCATCTGCGGGTCACCAAATCTCATTACTTGCGTTTCATCTGCTGGCGTTTTACTCATAGCTTGTTCATCGCTCCATTCACAATCATCTCGACGCCGAGGGCAAGAATGACCCAGGTAAAGATGTTGCGTAGCAGAGACACGTTTGCCTTTGCCAGATAGCGTGCGCCGGCCAGAGAACCGCACAGCACACCAAGCATGACAGGGAAGGCGAGCCCTGGGTCAATAAAGCCCCGATGCAGGTAAATGCCCGCACTGGCCGCCGCCGTGACACCGATCATGAAATTGCTGGTGGTGGTTGATACCTTGAATGGCACCTTCATTACGCGATCCATTGCCAGTACCTTGACCGCACCCGAGCCGATCCC
>CAZVYV010000190.1:0-6053 GCA_964630985.1 uncultured Occallatibacter sp. | reverse complement strand
CCGGAGCCTTCGTCGCCGAGGCGCGAGCTCCAGCCGCCGGCGGATTCGAAACCGCCATCGGGGGCCCGGCCGATGGTGTTCGTGCCTGTGCCCGCGATCTGGAGGATTCCGGGTCCGCCGCGAAAAGCAGCGTCGAGGGCGATGATGTGATCGCCGACCACTTCGGAGCGCGCGACGGAAAAATCGTTAAAGACGGCAGTGATCCACTCGGTGATGCCGGGCATGGTGGCGCTGGCGACGCCGCATGATGCCGCGAGTACGGACGTGACGCCGGCCTGAGCATAGACATCTTTGAGCACCGCACGCAGGTTGGCTTCGGCAGCCTCGGCGCCAACGCGCAGTCGCTTGATGGAGCCGCTCTCAGCGAAGGCGAGAACGCGATCGCCGTCAACGATGGAGGCGCGCGTGTGCGTGCCACCGCCGTCGATGCCGAGAAATGCGTTCATTGATTCCCATCCCTCGTGTGCACCGCGACCAAGGCGATGGTTGGTGTGCGGACGAGGACGCCCGCACGACAGCCGGCGGGGACGCCGGCGCTACATTTGACTGCGTTGATCATGGCGCTTCCGAGGGCGCGACGCCATGATCGCGCAGCGTGCCCGAGAGAATGTTCAGACTGCCATCAGACTTGGGCGCGCGAAGGCCGAGCATGTGAGCGAGCCACGGATAGAGATTGACATTGTCAAAAGGAGCGACCGTTTTTCCTGCGACCATATCCGGGCCGGCCGCGAAGAAGATGGCCTTCATTTCCGGAATCTGATGCGGATCGAACCCGTGCATGCCGACGGTGGGCGGATGAGGCGGCTGTCCGGCAGTGGGAGCGTGGGCGCGAATGGCATAGGGGCCGGTGGCGATGACGACGGGGTCGCCCTCGCGCGGATTCTGATTGAAATTGAGATCGGCCGGGACGTTTTTGAGCCGATAGACGACAAACTGCGAGGAAACGCGCTTGAGCTGGTTGTAAACGCGGGCGCGATCGTCTTCGGTCTTGCCGTAGAGGAGCGAGCCGACAGCGTCGAAGCCGGTGAGGTCGGCGAATTGATCGAGGTCGATCCAATCGCCCTGGGACTTGATCATGCCGTGATCGCTGACGATAACCAGATCGATGGGCAGCCCGGTAGCTTTGAGCGCGGATTCAAGCTTGCCGACGATCGCATCCATCTTGAGGGCGGCAGTGCGGGTTTCAGGAGCGTCGGGACCGGATTCGTGGCTGGTGTGGTCGGGCTCAGAGAAGTAGATGGTAATCAGGTGCGGACGATCGGCGGCGGGAAGGCGGAGCAGAGCAACGGTGTCGTCGATGCGCGCCTGTTGCGACTCGGGCGTGGGCTCTCCGCTGTCGTAATGCGCATACCACGAGGGCCGGTAACCGGCGATTTTGGCTTCGCAGGCGACCCAGAGAATACACGCCGTTCGCATTCCCTGACTTTCGGCGAGACTCCAAAGAGGAACGCCGCTGTACCACGTACCATCGCTGGCGGACTTCGAATCGGTATAGGAATAGCGCACGCCGGTTGCGGGATCGAGGAAATTGTTGGCTACGATTCCAGTGTGTTCAGGATAAAGGCCGGTGACGATCGTGAAGTGATTTGGGAATGTAAGCGAGGGATAGCTGGGCATCATTCCGCCGGGAGCCCAAACGCCATGCTTGCCGAGCGCGAGAAGATGTGTGGCATTGTCGCGCTTCGCGTAGTCCCAGCGGAAGCCGTCGAGCGACACAAGGACGAGATAATGCTGGCGCTGAGCCCAATCGGAGTTGGCGCCGTTGTCGATGTGCGTGAGAGGCAACGCCGGACTGAAGCCGGTTCCCTGCCCCGCGGAGACGCGCACGGCAAATGCCGAAGTGAGGGCGAGTGAAAAGACAGTGAGCAAGCGCGCGAGGGAGCGAAGGCGCATCGAGAGTACCCCGAAACAGGGTAACGCATAGAGCGCACATGCGGATTTGAGTGCGGGTCAGGAGACCCGCACGACAGCCGGTCTGGAGACCTGCGCTACAATTGGCTCGGTGTGCGGGCGAGGACCCTTCGGCTTCGCTCAGGGCAGGCTTTCGCACGACAGCCGGCGAGGACGCCGGCGTTACACAGGGCTAGCCGAAGATGCGGGCCCATGCGGTCCAGACCAGGCCCACAGAAAGGATGGCGAGCTTTCGCCAAAGGGGCACAGAGGCGCGGCGAGTGAAGACGTCGAACTTCGCACGCTCGATGCGCTTCAATAACGCGTGGTAGATGGAGATCAGAACCCAGAGAGCGGGACGACTGGCGGGATCGATAAGGGGAAGTAGGAAACGCGTGCGGCCGTAGTAGTGTTCGGCAAGACGCGCGATGGCGGCGAATAGCTCGCGTTCGGCGGGCGTGGGCGGTGCACCAGGCGGGCGATGAAGCAGCGCATCGAGCGAGACGCCGTGTTGCGCAAGATTCTTGAGAGGCAAATAAACACGGTTGCGGGCAGCGTCCTCGGCAACGTCGCGAAGGATGTTGGTGAGCTGGAAGGCAATTCCGGTCTCTTCGGCGAGTTTCTCCGCGCGCAGGTCTTTGTAACCGAAAATCCGGATGCAGACGAGACCGACAACCGACGCGACGAGGTAGCAGTAGCGGTAGAGATCGGCAAAGGTTTCGTAGGTCTCGGGCGCGCCGTCCTGGGTAGGATCCAAGTCGAGGGCGACGCCGGACACAAGCTCGTCGAGAAGCGATAGTGGAATGGAATAACGTGTAATCGCGTCACGCACGGCACGGAAGACCGGGTCGCCTGTGGGCGCACCGTTTGCTGCATCGTGCCATACCGCGAGCCAGTGATCCAAACGGCGTCCGCGTTCGGCCGGTGGAATGGATTCGTCGTCGGCCAGGTCGTCGGCCTGGCGCATGAAAGCGTAGATGGCGCAGATGGCGTTGCGACGGTGGAGAGGGAGTGCGACGAAGGCGTAGTAGAAGTTCTTAGCCTGGCGCTTGGCGATACCCCGGCACACCGCATAAGCGCCGGCCAGGGCGGGATCGTTCGATTGAGCTTTCGGCGTCAAGCTGTCTTTCCTGCCGATAGACGACCGAAGCGCAAGAACGGCATTGTCTTCCATGCGAGCGCGCGGGCAGCGAGCGAGATCTTGGTAAGTTTGGAGATGGCCGGTCGCGCGCTGAGCACATCGTAGTTTCGCCGCTCGATGGCGCGCAGAATCTCAAGACCGCCGCGGCTGAAGAGATCGAGGTCGAGGGCGAGATCGCGGTTGACTCTGCCGATGAGCGGCAGGCCCTGGACGAAAAGTGCGCGTGCGAAATCGACTTCATGATGAAGCAGCGCGCGAAACTCCGGAGTGGCAACGCCGCCGGCGATGGTTTCGTCCGTGACACCGAAACGCCGCATGTCGTCCTGAGGAATATAGACACGATCTTTGGCAAAATCGACGCGCACGTCCTGCCAGAAGTTGGCGAGTTGCAGGGCGGAGCAGGTTGCGTCGGAGAGGCGGAAGTTTTCGTCACTCACTTCGCCGCAAGCGTAAAGCACAAGGCGGCCGACGGGATTGGCGGAGTAGCGGCAATAGCCGAGCACTTCGTCCATGCTGGCGTAACGCGTGACGATCTGGTCCTGACGAAAGGCAATGAGTAGATCCGCGAACGGCTCTTTTGGAATGGAACAGGCGCGGATGGTTTCGGCGAGCGCAACAAACACCGGATGACGCGCGCGGCCTTCATAGCAGGCGTCGAGTTCCCTACCCCACAAGTCAAGAAGCGCCAGGGCCGCGGATTTGTCGGGGACCTCGTCGCCGAGGTCGTCCGAGATGCGGCAATAGGCGTAGATGGAGTGGAAGTGCGGCTGCAGCGCCGCCGGAAGGAACCATGTCGCTACATGGAAGTTCTCGTAGTGAGTTTCGGCGAGATGACGGCAGTAATCGCGGGCTTGATCGAGCGTGGGCGCAATGTCGGGGATGCGGTAGGCCGCCGGAAGCGCACTCCAACCGCGTGCGATGTTTTCCTCGTTTTGGGCAGCAGTGATGGTCATCGCACCTTCGGCCTCATCGATATTATTCCACCGGCAGAGCGCGTGGAAGCAGGCAGATTGCCTGGCGCGTGCCAGGTGGCCCACACATGACAACCTGTCCAGAGACCGGCGTGAGAGCTACGGCACTATCGCGGTCTTGATCTCCGACGAGCGGTTCATCAGCCTTTCAAAGACGCGATTCAGCTCGTAGAGGTGCGCGCGGCCGGTGATGAATGCGCCGGCCTGGAAGCGGCCGCTCGAGATGAGCTGGAGAGCTTTGCGGCAGATGGCGGGCGTGTGGTGGAACGTAGCTCGCAGAGTGATGTCGCTGTAGTGAATGCGGTTGGTATCGAGAGTGACCTGGGTGTTGGCCGCGCAGCCTCCGAAGAAATTGACTGTGCCGCCCTTGCGCACCAGCTCGACGGCTTCTTGCCAGGTTTCGGGCGTGCCGACGGCCTCGATGGCGATATCGACGCCGCGCTCTTTTGGGGTGAGGGCGCGCGTTTCGCGGATCGCCTTGCGCACGGTGGCGGCCTGCACAACATGCGTGGCGCCGAGCTGCCGTGCCGCTTCCACCTGGCCGTCGTGCTTGACGATGGCAATGGTTTCAAAGCCGGCGAGCGCGGCGACATGAAGAATCATGAGGCCCAGCGGCCCTCCGCCGATGATGGCGACGATATCGCCCTTGCGTGGATGAGAGTCCTCGAAACCGTGAACGGCGCAGGCGAGGGGCTCAGTGAGCGCGGCGTGCTCGAGAGCAACATTCTCAGGAATGACGAGCGTATTTTTCGCGACGATACGGGCAGGAATTTTTATGAACTCCGCGTAGGCGCCATTGTTGAAGAGCAGGTCGTCGCAAAGATTTTCCTGGCCGCGCAAGCAGAAGAAGCACTGGCCGCAGGGAGCAGAGTTAAGCGCGACGACGCGATCGCCGGGAGAAAACTCGGTGACTCCCTCGCCGGCTTCGACGACAGTTCCAGCCTGCTCGTGCCCGAAGAGCGCGGGAGGAACGATCATGCGCGCGTGATAGCCGCGGCGGAAGACTTTGAGATCGGTGCCGCAAGTGAGGGCCGCGCCCACGCGAACCACGAGCTCGCCTGCTGCGGCCTTGGGGATGGGGACCTGCTCGATGCGGACATCTTCGCGACCGTGAAGAACGGCGGCGCGCATGGTGACGCGCCCTGAGAGGAACGCACTCTCTACAGTCTTGCGGCCATGGTGGACGACAGTTTCGACCGTCTTGCGGCCCACGACCACAGCCGATTCGACGGTATCGAGACCGGCCCCGACAACCGTCTCGACTGTATTCAAGCCGCCCTCGACGACGTCCTCAACTTTCTTGCGGCCACCTTGAACAACATTCTTGACGGTCTTGCGGCCACGGAGGATCGCGTCTTTCACCGTGCTGGCCATCAGCTCCTCGATTTCCCTTACTCTGCCCCGGCCCCCGGCACAGGCTCCATCATAATCTTCATCGAGCCGGGCTGAGGGTGGGAGGCGATTTCAATGGCGGCGGCCGCATCTTCAAACGGGAAGCGGTGCGAGATTAACTGAGTCAGGTCAAAGCCGCTTCGGTAGCCCCCGAAAATCAGGCTCGTAACCTCGTCCAAAATCGGAAACGAGGAAGAGTATGAGCCGAGGAGGGTTTTTTCGTCCACGCAGACCGCGGCGGGATCGAAGGTGGCCTCGCCATGCTGGGTCTGGGCGAAGAGCATGACCTTGCCGCCGGGGCGAACCGCGTCCATGGCGGTGCGGATGAGCGCGTTGCCGCCAACGGCGACGATGACTGCGTCCGCGCCGCGACCTTCCGTTTCGGCGAACACGCGTTCGACGACGTTTTCCGTGCCGGCGTGGATGGGATTGGTGAGACCAAAGCGCGCAGCGATTTCATGGCGCTCGGCAAAAAGATCGGAAGTGAGCACGCGTGCGCCGATCTTTTTGGAAAGAGCCGCGTGCATGAGGCCGATGGGGCCCTGGCCAATGACGAGGACGGTGTCATCCGGCGCGAGGTTGAGCAGCTTGACGCCCTTGAGCACGGTATTCAGCGGCTCAACGAAGGCCGCTTGCTCGAAGGGCACGCCGTCGGGGAT
>CAZVYV010000189.1:3124-6075 GCA_964630985.1 uncultured Occallatibacter sp. | reverse complement strand
GCGGCACCTGATTCGGCTTCGTGCAAGCTGTCACTCTTCGAACTGCCTCAGCCACGGCGCCATCAACGCCGCTAGCTTCTTCGGCTGCTCGTACGCCGCAAAGTGCCCGGCATGCGGCAAAACGTGCAACTCGCATCCGCCGGGAGCTTCGCGGAAGACCTCCATATCGGACGCAGTGACGTTCATGTCTTCGGCGCCCGCAAAGGCCAGAACCGGCACTCGAATCGTGGCCACGGTCGGAACTGAATTCGGCCGCGCCGCCAAACCTGCCTGCACCGCAACCAACGCATCGGCCGACAGACTCATCTGTGCCCGCACCTCGGTCACCACTTCGGGCCGTTCCCGCCGAACCGAGGGCGCAACCGTGTTCTGCGCCATGCCATCGAACAGTGCTTCAACGCCGTCCGCTCGTGCCCGTGCGATGGTCTCCATACGCCTGGTCAAATTCGCCTCCGCATCTGGCTGCGGTTTGGAGCACACAAACATCATGCCGCGCATCCGCTGTGGCGCCTTCCGCCACAACTCCAACATCACGTATCCGCCAATGGAGCATCCGCCAAAAACTGCCTTGGAGATTCCTAAATGATCGAGCAGTGCGAGAATGTCCTCGGCGAGCTGAGCCATTGTGAGCACTGGAGCACCCGGAACGCGCGTAAACCCGCCGGTCGGCAATCCCGATCCCAATTCCGAACGCCCGTGTCCGCGCAGGTCGGGAACAATGACGCGAATCCCTGCGAGCTCTCGCATAAGCGGTCGCCAATACTCATGGTCGAGCGGCGTGGGATGAAGCAGAACAACCGGGAGTCCCTCCCCCGCGGCCAAGTAGTTCAGCCTCGCACCGCCAGAAAGGTATTCACCGTTCATGCCCGGGCTTATATTCGGGCTCATATCCGGGGAGGATACGCTCCCGGATACGGCATCGTCTCCTCTGGAATGCCGATCCATGCGGCCACGTAGGCCACGCCGACCAGTCCGCTGGAAACGAAGAAGCCGATTACAGTAAGAATGCGCACCGTGGCCACGTCCCATCCGTTGGCCAGCGCCAACGCCATGCAGACGCCGCCAATCATGCGCCCTGCATGCGGCCGGATCAGCGGCCGGCCCGGCATGACTTGCGCCATCGGCGCAACCGTCCCGCAGCCCGAGCAAAACCGCGCCGTTGGGTGCAAAGCGCTACCACATTGCTGACAAAAGGCCGCCATGATCAGTCCCCCCGTGGAATAAACCCACTGCTTTCATCATACGGATTCGCATCCCTGCCGGTTCCATCGGACATCTCGCTCCGTGGCTTCAGCTTCCCGTGTAGGGTGCGCGGATGAATCTACGCGCCTGGTCGGCGCGCGAAGTATTGGGGCCGGCATCGATAGCCGCCTGGTAGTCGCGAATCGCCAGCTCGCGCTGCCCCGCCATATCGCGACATTGGCCGGCATCGAGCAAGGAACGGATTTTGAGCTCTGGTCCGACACCAGGCGTCGAAGCGGCTTGCTCATAAGCTTGGGCGGCATCGTCGTCATGCCGCTGGCCGCGCAATGCGTCGCCCAGCCCAAAGTCGGCTAGTTCCATGCGCGCATCGGCAAAGTAGCCCGGCCTGGCATTGTCGGCCTGGATTTGCCGGTACGCATCAACAGCTCGCATTCCCTCGCCCGCGTCCTTGCGCAGATTAGCCTCCTCAAGACAAAAGAGGTAATCGTGCGGATACTCGTTCTTCAATTGCATAACGACTTGAATCGCCTCGTCGTACCTCCCCTCGCGCCGCAGAAACAAAGCGATCGCGGTTTTCGCGTCCAAATTGGTCAACACGCCGCGGTCACCGTCGTCACGCAACATCGCCAGGCCCGTGGCCTTCGATCCTGTAATCCCCGCGAAGCCGATCATCAACTTAAAGGGCCAGGGCAATGCGCCGACAACGTACTCATAAACCCCCGTGATCAGCTTCGCGTCCACGTAGTTCGGGTCCAGCTCCAGCGCGCGGGCGGCATCGTCCCGAGCCTTCGTCGCCAGGTGGAACCCAGTACCGTAGGCGCGCTCCACCATCGCTACGTATGTGCAGCGCAAACTGCGCACCCACGCTCGCGCAAATAGCGCATTCACATCGTTTGGATTCTGGCTTAGACGCCAATCCGCTTCTTGAACGGCCTCGTCGGCCAAAGCAAAAATCTGGTCGCGCTTCTTCGGATCCTCCTCGGTCGCATGACGCCCGGTGAGGAAACCGTCATTCGCGTAGAAGGTCGTATCCAAGAGATCCTGGCGATACAGCTCCTGGAAGATGATCGCGTTTAGTAGGTAGGCCGTGGCCTGAGGATCGCCCGGGTGTTCCGCGTGATAGTGATCGAAGCTTTGAACCGCGCCGGCGTAGTCCAGGTTATAGAACTCCTTGAGAGCAGCGCGAACCTGCGGGTCGTAGTTCATGGGATTGGTATCGACGGCCGTCGCCCAGGCAGAACCTGTAGCAGCCAAACCCAAGATCCCGATCATCCACGAACGGATTCGCAACGGTGCCTCTCTCAACGCCGGTTTTCCTCTCTCTTATCGTATCGCCCGCAATCCGTTAGGATCGAAGTATGCCCATCTCCGAGCGTTTGAATCCCACCTTCGCTCCCGCGCGCACGCCGCTCGTGGACAAGATTGAAGCTGCGCGCCAGCGTCTCATTGTCGCTCTCGACGTGCCCAGCGCCGCCGCCTCAGGCGAGCTGGTCAAAAAGCTCGAGGGAACCTGCCAGTGGTTCAAAGTTGGCCTGGAGCTCTTTACCGCCGCTGGGCCTGCCGTCATCGAGCCCCTCGTGGAGCGCGGCTGCTCAGTCTTCCTCGACCTCAAGTTTCACGACATTCCCAACACCGTAGCCGGAGCTGTTCGATCTGCATCGGCATGGGGCGTTCGCATGGTCAACGTTCACGCTGCTGGAGGGCCCGACATGCTAGCGGCGGCCAAGGCTGCGCTTGACGGCGTCGCA
>CAZVYV010000189.1:0-3024 GCA_964630985.1 uncultured Occallatibacter sp. | reverse complement strand
TCCCGCCGACGCCATCCACAACGGCGCCAGCTACCTGGTGGTAGGGAGGCCGATTACAAGGGCTGCCGATCCCGCTGTAGCAGCACGAGCGGTGCTTAAAGAGATGGCTGAAGCGCTATAAGAGCCCTGCAGCCTAGACTGGGCCGGCCGTCGTGTTGCGCGCGTGGGCCACATTGTCAGGGTCGTCATTGAAGGACTTACCCTCCCCGTAGGCAAATTTGAAGTACTGCGAACCGGATTTGCGAATCGCATCCTGGCGGCCGTCTCTCCAGGTTACGCGGGCCTCGCCGTCAACATACTCCCAGCGGCCGTTCACGTCGCCAATTGACCTGTTGGCGGTGCCATCCTCGTTCAGCGTGATGTAGAAGTTATTTCCCTGACCGTCGCCGCACTCCCATTTGCCGATGAACCGGCCTCGGCTGGGAACTCTGTAGCTATCCGCGGAAGCGGAGGGAGCTCCTCCCGCAAATTCGACGCGGTCGATGTCAGAGAGGTTGAAGCTCTGGCGGTGGCCATCCTTGAAGACGATGACAATGGCGCCCGAAGTGTCTTTCGACGCAGCATGGGCGGCCACCTGGCTGAGGGAGCCGGTCAGGCAAAGCAACGCCGCGAGACGGGTGAAGCGAACAAAGCTCTTCATTGAGTTCTCCTGTTGGTGGAATACGCAATGAGTCTATAAGAGGTTCCGACAATCCTGCGGTTGGGTGGCGGAAAAGCGAGGATTAGAGTTGAGTCGCGACAGACTGACGAGCGGTTCAAACGCAAAAAGCCCGGCTTTCGCCGGGCCTCGCGGTTGATCAAAGCTCAAGGAACACTTAAAGCTTTTCGTAAAACTCGCATACGGAGCACGAAATATACACTCCGCCAGGAACGCCTCTTTCGCGATCCTTCACGCGCTTAACGATGCGCGTGGGCTTGCCGCACTTGGGGCAGTCGGTGGACTTTGTGGTGTCCATTACTTTCTTGCGGTCACCTGTTTTTGCAATTTTTGCCATCTGTAGGTGGTTCTCCTTGTGAGGTGTCTCTGCACTCATCCCGCTATAGCGGGACGGCTTCGACTGCGCGGCTGCTGCTCTCACCCGCTGCAACGGATCGCTTCAAGCTTCCGCACTGCGCGCAAGGAGCACAACTCGCTTCCTCCAGTTTATATGAGCCGGGCTGCGAGCCGCGCGGTCCGGCGAATCTCTGGTCCACAGGTTAGAAAACCCTTGCCGGGCCTACTCCGCCGAATTAGAATCGCCAGCGTAGCTTCCCCAGAACCCTCAACTGCTCCATTCAAGCGCCACGCGCGCCGGGTGTCCCGCGTGCGCCGCCCAACCATTTCCCCGGAGGAACGATGACCAAGCGAACTCTCCGTAACCTTGCGCTGGGCACAATCTGCCTCGCCGCCACTCTTTGCGCACTTCCTGCACCCCTTCATGCTGCACCAGCCGCACCCGCCGGCAAGACGCGCACCTATTACGTCGCCGCCGAGGAGGTTCAGTGGGACTACGCTCCTTCAGGACGCGATGAAGCAATGGGCATGCCTTTCGACTCCGTTGCCAAGGGATTCACCGAGACCAGCGCCGACCACATCGGACGCGTCTACAAGAAAGCTGTCTACCACGAATACACCGACGCCACCTTCTCGCACCTCAAGCCCCGCGCGCCTGAGGACGCATTCCTCGGCATCGTCGGCCCGATTCTCTACGCCCAGGTCGGCGACACCATCAAAGTGGTGTTCAAGAACAACGCGACGCATCCCTACGGCATGCATCCCCACGGCGTCTTCTATAAAACGGACTCCGAGGGCGCCGGCTACAACGGCGGCAACGGCGGCATGGACGATCGCGGCGCCTGCGTCGTTCCAGGCGGCACTCACACCTACACCTGGCAGGTTCCCGACCGTTCCGGCCCTGGCCCCAACGATCCCAACTCCATCTTTTGGCTCTACCACTCGCACTGCGACGAGCTGCGCGACGTAGCCTCGGGCCTCTTCGGCGGCCTCGTCATCACGCGCCGCGGAATGGCGCGCCCTGACGGCAGACCCAAGGACGTCGACGAGGGGTTCGTCACCATCTACATCGCAATCAACGAGAACGAGAGCTGGTATCTCGACGACAACATCAAGGCCCACATCCCCGATCCCTCTAAACTCAATCGCTACGAGTCCAAACCCGTGACAACGACAGGGATCTTAGGCACCATCGCGGGTGCGGGATTTTTCGAAACCAACATCAAGTGGTCCATCAACGGATACATCTACGGCAATGGGCCCATGATGGTGATGAAGAAGGGCGATCACGTGCGCTGGTACGTGGCCACGCTCGGCGACTTCTTCAATGGACACACGCCCCACTGGCATGGCAATACCGTGCTGGTCGGCGGCCAGCGGACTGATGTTTTGAACATCGCATCCGCGCAGATGATCACCGCCGACATGGTGCCGGACGATGTCGGCATCTGGCTCTACCACTGCCACATCAGTGACCACATGCTGGCCGGGATGGTCGCACGCTACCAGGTGCTCGACCGCTAGCGTGCCATCGCACATCCTGGGAACGCAGCCACGCAATTCATTGCGTAACTTCGGCCGATGTTCATCGCGGCCTAGGATCGAGTGATCTTCCCACCGCCGGTCGTGCGTGGAGCCCTGTAGCTCCGGGTGGCCTGCTGTGGGCTCGGATTGTTGACCTTCGAGGATCGGCCATCTTCGCGTATGCGCCTGTCGGCTTCTATCCAGGACGGAACCTCGGTCTCAGTCTGGGTCCAGTGCGCCACGGCCGCCTCATCGCACCATTCCAGGAGATGCGGCATTGCTCTCTTATGCGCCCCCGACGCCATGAACTGCCGCATGCTCTCCTCGCTGTCCCATACCGTCATGGTCCAGAAGGTCCAGCTTCGATCAGGCAGGAGTGCGCCAGTCTGAAATCCGGGCGCGCGCTTTATCTGCCTCAGCGACCGCCAGGCGTGAAGCGCGAACAGCGGAAGAAATCGAATGGAGCGGATTCTGAGGCGCGTCAAACTAACGAATGTCATTCTCTC
>CAZVYV010000188.1:0-6101 GCA_964630985.1 uncultured Occallatibacter sp. | reverse complement strand
CAGCAAAACTCGACTGCTGTAAAACTCGCAAACGCCGACGTTCAAAAAGCGCAAGCCGCTCTCGCCCAGACAGAAGATGCCTATATCCCCAACTTCGTTATCGGATCCCAGATCGGCTACTCCCACGGTTTTCCAACCGGCCAGCCCTCTGTTGGGAACGCTTCAATGCAGTCGTTGGTTCTAAGCTTTTCGCAGCGCCAATACACCAAGGCTGCACGGGCCGGTGTGGAGGCCGCCAACCTGAATCTCAAGGATGCAAAGGAGCAGGTCGCTCTTGACGCCTCCAAAGCCTACATCGAGATGGACATCGTCAACAGCGAACTCGAAGCGGTCCGCGAACAGGAACAGGACGCAGGTCGTTTGGTGGATATCGAGCAGAAGCGCACGGAGGCCGGGGTCGATCCTCTTAGCTCTCTTCTGCAGGCGAGGCTGACGGCGGCACAGCTGAAGTTGAGTCAGCTCCACCTTGAAACTCGATTCGCCACCCTTTCAAAGCAGCTTGCGACGTTGACCGGTCTGCCAATCGGCTCCATCGTGCCCGATCGAGCCAGCATTCCTGAAATTCCTGCTGTCTCCGCCGACGAAGCGCCACGGCCCCTTCTCGGGATTCAATCCGCGAATGTGCTGGCACGTTCCAAACAGCTCGAGGCAAAGGGAGCCGATCTGGCATGGCGCCGCCCTTCGATCGGGTTCGGCGCCGTCTATAACTACGACTCCAATGAGCTGAACAATTACGCTAAGTATTACAACAACTTCACGCCAAACAACGTCAGTTTCGGTCTCCAAATTTCTTTTCCCTTCTTTGATTTTGCCGTTCGCGCAAAGGCGAAGGTCTCCGCAGCCGAGGCCCTCCGTTCCAAGGTGGAAGCGGAGCAGGCACAGGAACAGAACGACATTCAGATCGGCCAGCTTACTTCAAGTCTTCGCGAACTGGACGCCCAGGCGGAAGTTGCCGGCCTGAAGCAGCAGATCGCCGAAGAACAATTGAAGAGCGTTGTTGCTCAACTTGAAGTGGGCAATGGGGCGACCGGCACACCGGGCGCGCCACCCCAGCTATCGCCCACGGCAGAGCAGCAGGCCCGCATTGACGAACGGCAGAAGTACGTTGACGCGCTCGACTCCGGGGTCGATCTGAGCAAAGCACGGCTCGACCTGTTGCGAGCCCTGGGCCACATGCAGGACTGGCTTGACGAGCTCCACGCGAAGTAATTGCGCTTGGGTACCCTCGGAGCAACCCCTCGGATAGCACGTTGACCGCTTTCAAAACGCCACTTGAAACACTGATTCCGCTCGGGTTAAACGCAATGTCCCCCGCGCATCCTGATGCTTTTTTCTGGTCTCGTGTTTCTGGGCGAACGCGTCTAATAAAACAGCCAGAATGGTAGAATGAAGAAGATGCCAATACCTTTGAAAACACTCTTCCTCAACCCCCCTTCGTTTGAGAACTTCGATGGCGGCGCAAGTTCGCGCTGGCCTGCGACTCGCGAGATCGAGTCATACTGGTACCCGGTCTGGCTCACGTATCCTGCCGGTCTACTTGAGGGCTCGCGGCTGCTCGATGCGCCCCCGCACCATGTTTCCGCCGAGGAAACGATCAAGATTTGCAAGGACTACGAGTTCCTGGTGCTCTTTACCTCGACCGTCGGGTGGGAAGGCGACCAGCGCCTGGCTGAAGCCATCAAGGCGGCCAATCCGTCCCTTCGCATCGCCTTCGTTGGGCCGCCTGTCACCACGGATCCCGAACGCGCCCTGAATGAATGCGCCGCGCTCGACTTCATCTGCCGGCGCGAGTTCGACTACTCCGTTGTGGAGTTTGCGCAGGGTAAGCCGCTCAACGAAATCCTGGGCATCAGCTATAAGGAAGATGGAAAAATCGTTCATAATCCCGATCGCCCACAGATTGAGAATCTGGACGCGATGCCCTGGGCCACAAAAACCTACAAGCGCGACCTTGACGTTACGCGCTACAACGTTCCCTTCCTGCTGCATCCATACATCGCGCTTTACTCTACGCGAGGCTGCCCGGCTCAGTGCACCTTCTGCCTGTGGCCGCAGACCCTCAGCGGTCACGCCTGGCGCAAACGCTCTGCCGAGGATGTTGCCGCGGAGATGAAGTGGGCGAAGGAGAACTTTCCAGAGGTGAAGGAATTCTTCTTTGATGACGACACCTTCAACATTCAGAAGGTGCGCACCATCGAGCTTTGTGAACAACTGAAGCCTCTCGGCCTGACATGGAGTTGCACTTCGCGGGTCACTACCGACTACGACACCTTGAAAGCCATGAAGGAAGCAGGCTGCCGGCTCCTCATCGTTGGATTTGAATCAGGCGATCCGCAGATCCTCAAGAACATCAAAAAGGGCGCAACTGTTGAGCGCGCGCGGGCCTTCGCCAAGGACTGCCGCGACCTCGGCTTGACGATTCACGGCGACTTCATCCTCGGACTTCCGGGGGAGACGAAGGAGTCTATCCGCAACACCATCAACTTCGCCAAGGTGCTCGACGTGGAGACGATTCAAGTTTCTATCGCGCACGCCTATCCGGGGACAGAATTCTACGATTATGCCAAGGCCAACGGTTTCATCACCAACGAAAAGATGGAAGACGGCGGCGGCCATCAGATGGCGCACATTGAGTACCCCGGGCTGCCCACCGATTACGTGATGGAGATGGTGCATCGTTTCTACGACGAATACTACTTCCGTCCCAAGGCCGCTTTCCGCGTGGTGTGGAAGGCGATGATGAATCGCGATCTGCCTCGTCTGTACGTCGAGGCTAAAGCGTTCCTTAAGCTACGCGCGCAGCGCAACAAGATGGTGAAGGTGACGCGCAGCCAGCAGGGAACGCCAACCGCCCCCGCCGGGGCCGGCGCGTAAGTAATCTCCGGGTCCCAACGTCGAGGGCGGCGCAATTGCGTCCGCCCTCAACTTCTTTAGGACTTCTACATCGAAACTGCAAGATACTGGACTGATGGTTCAACACAAACTCTCGCCGCACCAATACCTGATCCTGGGATTGGTTTCCCTCTGTGCCCCACTTGGCGACAGTTGCCTGGCTCGCGGCATGACCGCGACGCCCGCCATTTCGCTGGCCCATCCCGGCGCACTTGTTGCAGCGGTTTTCACTCCGTGGATCGCCGCGGGCATCGCGCTTCTGATCGGCTTCTTTGCCAGCTATTTGACGGCGCTTTCGTGGGCCGACCTGACATTCGTATTGCCCGCCACGGCACTTGGCAACGTCGTTGTGGCGCTCATTTCGCGATTCTGGCTCCATGAGACCATTTCGCTCGAGCGCTGGGCTGGAATCGTTCTCATCACTCTTGGCGTGGGCTTTGTTGCGCAAGGCCCAGCCCTCACCGAGCGCCCGGCTCCTGAAACAGTGGAGCCACAATTGGAAGTGCCCGCCGCGACGGAGGCACAGACGCGATGACTATTCCGGGCGCGCCACTCAGCTTGACGACAAATCCATGGACAGCCGCGGCCATGATCGCGGCGATTGTGCTCACATCTACGGCGGGCGAGGTGCTCACTGCCGCTGCGATGAAATCGATTGGCGACTTGGACTTGATTCGCGCAAGATCGGGACTGGCGGGAGCCATTCGCGCCGTGCTCACCTGCCCACGGTTTTTTGCCGGAGTGTTCTTTCTCGCAGTCGCGTTCTTCTCACTGCTCTTTGCCCTCAATCACCTGAACCTGAGTCTCGTCGCACCAGCCTCGGCCTCGCTCACGCTGGTCACCAACGCGGTCGCCGGCAAAATCTTCCTCAAGGAAAATGTGGACCGCCGACGCTGGGTTTCCGCCGGGCTGGTTTGCATTGGCGTGTATTTCCTGGCGCACTGAGACCCAGCTTCTAGCTGCTCGCCGCTCGCTCTTGTATCGGCAGGTTAGGAGTGCGGGCCAGCACTAGGGAGACGCAGTTTTCACAAATCGCATGAAGCCGCGGGGCTTGAGGTCTGCGACTAGGAACTTCTGCTGGTCGCCGATTGCGGCGCATACGGCCTCCGCAGCCAAGTGGCCGCTGCGCGCTGCGCTTTCCATCGTCGAGGGCCAGCCGGTCTGAATCCAGTCGCCGGCAAGAATGCAGTTCGGCCAAGGCGATACTGCACCGGGCCGCGCCGAATCGATTCCAGGCGGGACCGTGAACGTAGCCCGTACTTCCTTGACCAGTACAGCTTTTTCGAGCTTCGCCGCAGCGACGGCCGGGAAGAATTCCGCCAATTCGCGGACGGACAACTCGATCGCCTCTTCCCTGCTGAGCGCCGCAAACTCATGCGACGCGCTGACGACGAGTTCCAAATAGCTGCCTTTCGACTCGCGCCACGGCTGAAGTCGGCTCTTGTTGTACATCCAGTGAATCTGGCGATCGAGAAGAACGGCATGGTCGAGGTCCGTAATTTCGCGGTCAAACCACAGATGCACGCTGCAGATGGGCCCGTGTTGCTGCCGCGCAATTTGAGAGGCCAGCAACTCGACCCCGTCCGCCGGGGGCATGAGCAGCAGCAGTTTCGCTGTGGCTTCAAACGGAAGTGCGAGTACGAGAAAGTCCGCGACCTCCAGGCCCGCTCGCGTTGTCAGCGTCCACTGTGACGTCTCCTCATCCCACGCCGCACCTTCGACGCTTGCGTTCAGGAGCACTTCGCCGCCGTGTTCGCGAAGAAACTGCTCCGCACCGGAATAAAGTTCGCTGAGGGGCACGGAGCTCATTCCCATGCTGCCTGCTTCAGCGGAATTGAGAAACAGCTCGCGGATCACCTTGGCCGCGTAGGGCAACGCAATCTCGTCTACGTCCGCGTTCAGTGCGCTGGCAATCACCAGCCGCCAGAATCGATTGATCGCACCGGAAGTCTGGCCGTTGCGCTTGAGCCATTCGCCCAAGGTTTCAGTGGAGTCAGCAGGAACCAGCCGCATGAATATACGAAAGGCGCGTGCCAGCGATTTCTTATCGTCGCGCGTGAGCGCTTTGGCCGCGAGCAGGCTAGGCATGCCATGCAGCGGCGCCGGCAACCACCGGGAGGATGCGAGGCGAGTCCGTCGGCCGCCGGGCTCGATCATGGTCATTGAGTTCGTCCAATGGATTCGATCCGCGACGCCGATGCGCCGGTAGAAGCCGATCAGATTGGTGCAGCAACCAAAGAGCACATGCTGGCAGTTGTCGATGACCTCGTCGACGCCCGGATGACGGTAGGAGCTGGCTCGGCCACCCAGGTAGCCACGGCGCTCGACGAGCTTAACGCGCAGCCCGGCCTCGGCCAGCGCACACGCGGCGCTCATGCCCGCCACGCCTCCGCCGACTACAGTTGCCGTTTTCCCCATGCCTGCCTGCATCGAACTCACCGCTTCTTTCGCAGTTTAGATTGCTGATCTTAAGGTTGACTACGCGGAACGCGATCGCCGAGAAGCGCTAAAACTTCCAAGTGGAACTTCCGGCCTTCGTTTGACAAAGCGATCCTGGGGGCCCAGCGGTCGCCGCGATACGAGCGGCCTAAGGGATTGTCACGCTGGCCGTGTTGGAGGGAACGCTGGTATCGCCAATGGCGTCGACACTTTCGACGATGTAATTGTAGGTCTGTCCGTCCTGGACGTTGTCGTCTACATAGGCAGTCTGGGAAAGCGACGAGGCATTCAACTGCTGATAGGTCGTACTGGCGCCGGGTGCGCGATAGACGTTGTAACCGGCGACGGGATCGGGAGAATTGGCCGGCGCGTTCCAATTCAGGTTGACCACATATACGGTTGGCGCTGGAGGGGCCTGCTGTCCCGCAGTCGAGATTCCCCCCGAACACCCAGGCAGCGTGAGCGGTAAAACAAACGAGGTCAGCAAAAGAGGGAGCATCACTCGCCGGCGATTTGCGTGCGGCCTCATCGAACTACCCTCCCGAACATTGAGTGCCGTTTAGACTGCGATCCCGGGGGAGTTGGGATCGAAGCACTGCGCGGCCCGGTCGAATCGATCGGCCTCAACATTCAACCTGAAACTGCGGCGGAGTATCCGCAAAATCCACCACGGTCAAGCATCGAATCTTAGGCGAGTATCAACTAGACTATCGAATCTAATGGTGGGCAGTGAGGGACTCGAACCCCCGACTTCCTGCTTGTAAGGCAGG
>CAZVYV010000187.1:0-6113 GCA_964630985.1 uncultured Occallatibacter sp. | reverse complement strand
TAAGCCGGGCTGCCAGTCTGGCTGAAGGCAGCGCCCATCGGATCTTCAAGTGTTGTGCCCTGCCCGGTGACGTAGGTCGCCAGCGGCGCGGACTCTGTTACGCCGAAAGGACCACCGTAGCCGGAACCTGCGGGCTGCGACAGATACGTGAAGTACTCGCCGCGGTCATAGTACATTCCGCCTCCGCCGCGCACGACGAAGTTGCCATGGTCGCGATTGGGCGACCACGCGAAACCGACGCGCGGAGAGATGCCCCATTGACGCCCAGTAAGTGTGGAGTCGCTCACTCCAGCGGTGGGGTTCGACTTGTTGTTGCCGGCCACGATGAAACCCGCGTTGGCAACTGTGAAACCGGCTGTCGTGGTTCCGCTGACGTTGAAAAGCTTGGGATCGAAGTTGAACATGTTGCCGTACTTCTCAGTCATTCCGCCGTGGTAGTCGTATCGGACACCGAGTGTGACACTGAAGTTGGGCTTCAGCTGCCACTTGTCCTGCAGGTAGCTGTCGATCTCGTTCGTGCGGTAGTAGCGATCGGAATTGTTCTTGCCGGTTGCAGGATCGATGGTTTCAAGAACGTTTGAGCTGTGGACCTTCCCCTGAAGGAAACTCTCAAAGTTTGAGGTGGTGAGCTGCTCGATTCCGTTGCGGTTGTTTTCGATATTCAACTGCGTGTAGCTGTAGCCGCCGCCGGCAAAGAATGTGTGGTTGCCCTTGGTGTAGATGAGGTTGGTGGACGGGTTGAGGCGGTTTTGATAAAAGCCCATGTCGGCAAAAGAACTGTAGGGGCCTGCTTTGACACCCGGCGAGTCGATTTGGCTGCTGGGGAAGTCCTTGAGCAGCATGCCCGGCAACGAGCCTTTGAAGAATGGGCCGCTGCCGTCCGCCGAGGGGACAGACGTTGAGCCATTGATTCCAAAGTTGGCAGGTCCGCTCCCGTTGGACAGCGTTTGCGAAAATGAACTATAGGACAATTGGCGGAAGATGCCGACGCGCTGCTCCCAGTTGAGGTGTGGGCTGACTGCGATGGCGTTATCAATCGCTGCGACCTGCGCGCCGTTCTGTTGCGTGACGGGAAAGCCGCCGACCGAGGAGAAGTCGTAGGGTAGAGTGACTGGATCGTCCTGGTAGTAGTACTTGCCGGAGAGACGGTCGCGGGAAGTGATCTGATAGTCGATGTCACCGACGCCTTGGTTCGAAGTGATGAGCGAATTGCCAATGAGAGTAACGTTCGGCTCGCCGAATTGATAGAGAGTTCCCGGCGCGGTTTGAGCGGAGGGAATGAGGAACGAGCCGTCGGGCAATTTGGCGTTCATGAGAGCGAAGGCGATGGGATCGATGGCCTTGGTATAGGTTCCGCTGCCTTGATAACTGACTGCCGCTGCATCAAGACCAGCCGTGGATCGGTCGCTGGTAAGCGCGGAAGGAACGGTGAGCTGCGAAAGACCGGTGGACTGGTCGGAACTATATAGATGTTGAAAGGCGAAGAAGAAAAAGATCTTGTCTTTCTTGATAGGGCCGCCCACGGTTCCCCCTGCAGTCCAGCGATGGAGGAACGGGTTGATGAGGGAGGCAGGAAACGCGCCGATGCCCTGCTGCGCGAGCTGATATGCCTGGTTGAAAAAGTAGGGAGAAGCGTTCAGCGTGTTCTCCGCGAGGTCGCCGTACACCTGGCCGTGAAGGCTGTTGGTGCCCGAGATCGTGTTGACGTCAATCTGCGCTCCGGCGGTTGCGCCTTGTTGCGCGTCGTAAAGGGATGTATTGACGCGGAGTTCGGCAATGGTCTCGGGCGGAGGCGAAGGCAGGCTATTTCCGACGGAGCCGTAAGGCGAAGCGCCTTCAAGCGATGAGCCTGCGATGGGCGCTGCACCAGCCGAGGAGCTGCTGGATGTGCTGCCGCCGCCGATGTTGAAGTTGAAGCGCTGCGAGGTGAGGCCGCTCGAGGTCATGCCGTTGAAGATGTTCGTGACGTCGACGCCGTTGACCTGCATAGTGTTCGAAGTGGCGCGCTGACCATTGGCCTGAATATTCTGATTGCCCAGTCCGGAGTTGGTGTTGAGGCCGCTAAGGAGTTCGGCGTTGGCACCGGGCGAGAGAACGGCGAGCTGAGTGAAACTACCGGTCGCGAGCGGAGTGGCCATGATCTGCTGCGCATCCATAGTGAAGCCATTGGAGGCGTCGGTGGCGTTGAGCATGGGATTGGCGGTGACCTCAACGGATTCGGCAACCTGGCCCACTTTGAGAGAGACATCTACGGTAGTGGCCTGAGCCTCGTGAATAAAGATTCCAGACTCCACGGTGGTCTCAAAACCGTCATGACTGACGGAAACCGCGTAGGTTCCAACAGGGAGGTTGAAGATTTGAAAGAAGCCCGTCTTCTGCGAAGTTGTTGACGCGGTCACGTTGATTGCAGCATCTGTCACCTTCACGGTGGCGTTGGCGATAGCGGCACCTGAGGGGTCGAGCACAGTGCCGTTCAATGATCCAAGAGTTTGTTGCGCCAGGCCGGGAAGAGCAAAACTACAAACGGCCAGAACGCACAGGCCGACTAAAGCAACACTTCTCATCGATGGACGATGCATGGTTTCCTCTCTGATTGCTCGAATCCTGCGTTGGAAAGAACTCGGGCTACGGCGAATCATGTCGTCACCGTATCCCAGGGCCTCGAACGTCGAAACACAAGCCGTGCTGAGAAAGCTCAATTGTTCTTCGAAGGTTGTGCGTGCCGTACTGAGCGCTTGCAAAAGCGATGAAGGTGCAGAACTCCCGGGGCCGGATGAATCACGTTTTCAAATTGGAAGTGCAAAGGGAAGTGCTTGATCTTACAGGGCCGATTAGGAATAGTTTCCGCTGAACTCGTGAATTTGCCAAGAGAAAAAAGGAAATTCCCTGAGAACCGATCACAATGCTGTGGAAAAACATGGGTGATCCGGGCAGCCGAGCGCCGGATTGGCGCAAAAGTGATGCCCAGCGATCGAGGAACTCGACGGCTGGGCAGTCAGCTCCCATGGGTGCGTTTCACGCGATACGAAGGATCGGATCATGAACGGCGTTAGCGGCCACTTCCTGGGCCCCAACGCAGGCGCAAGCCGGCGCGAAGCGTGAAGGGAAGGCTGGGATAGCCGATGGGCGCGATGTGCTGGCTGTTAAGAAGATTCTCGGCTTGCGCGTAGATATCGAGCCAGTTCAACAGCTGGTAGCTGCCGCCCAGATCGAGTTTGGCGTATGCGTAGTCGAGGTCGCGATTGGGAAGGAGCAGGCCGTTGTCGTAGGTAGAATCTTCGCCTTCGAGGAAGGTTGAGTCGTCGCTGCGGCTGGCGAAGGCGGCCGTGAAGACTCCAGTGATCTTTCTTGTGGCGTAGGTGGCGGTGAAGTAGCCCGTGTGTGGCGCGCGTCGGAAGGGACGTGCACCTTCAAGCGGCGAATAGGGGCCGACGGCAATGCCGTCGAAAGTGGGAATGGGGCCGAGCAGGGTTTCGTCGTCGTTTGTGAATGAGCGCTGCACTACGGCGTCGAGATAAGAGTACCCGCCGCGGAGAAACAGGTTGGAGCCAATTCCGGATTCGACTGAGGTCTCAATTCCCTGTGCGCGGAACGCTTCAGAGTTGATGGTGAGCTCGTAGGCGAAGTTGGTTTGCAGGATTCCTTCGAGTGTTGCCTGCTGGGAGGGAGTCAGATTGGGAGTGAGCGCGGGGACGAGGTCGAGGCCGACGTATTCGATCTGCTTGCCAAACTCATTGTGGAAATAGCTGGACCTGAAGATGATGTGCTGCGAGAAAAAGGACTGCTCGATGCCGCCCTCGTAGGTGCGATCCTGAGGCGCAGCGATCTGGCCGATGTGGAGCAGAGAAATTGCGGACGGATTGTAGAGATTGAGAAAGCTGTAAAGAGACTCGTCCTGTTCGAGGAGCGTAGGCTCGCGATCGGACTCGCCGAAGTTGAAGAGGAGCCGCGTGCCGCTGAAGGCGCCGCTCCGCGGGCGAAGCACGTAATAGGAGGCTCCGGCGCGCGGCTCGGTCTGGGTACCGAAGACAGAATAGTGCTCGAGGCTGCCACCGAGCGAGTAAAAGAATCGATTCTTGAAATCGCCGTGGACGCTTGCGAGGTAGTCATAATTGGTGCGCTCTACAGGCGAATAGAAAGTGCTGCCCGGCTCCGAGCCACGTTCGTCTTCGTACTGGAATCCAATGAGCCCAACTAAATGCGGAGTAATGGTGATGTCGCCGCGATAAACAAGAGCGTCGCGGTTGGAGACGAGTTGTGATTGAAACGTGCCGCAATCGAGGACCGCTTGGCCAGTGCCTGAATATCCGTTGGCCCCTGTAATGGTGACTGAGTTGCCGAGGGTGCCGGGGCCGAAGCAATAGTCGAGATACGAGACTGGATCTCCGGATTCGTTCCAGATCGATTCCTGCTCGCGCTTGCGCGTAAGGCCGTAGCGAACGCTGTTGTGGAGGCTCGCGGTGGTCTGGTTATCGATCGACGCGCTGACGAAGATGTCCTGGTCTTTTTCAGTGGCGTCGTCAGCGACGTGATAAAAATCCCAAGCGTTGGGTACACCGGTTGCGGAGACGCCGTAGTGAGCCGTGCCACGGATTTGCGTGGTGCCGTTGAGAGCCCATCCTAGATTGGCTGCGCCGGTTGCGACATGGAATTCATCGTTGGGCAGGTCGTTGGCAGTTTGCAGCCAACTGGCGTCGCCGAGGTAGTCGAGTTTTTTGTGCGCGCCGGCAATTTCCAGCTGTTCGCGCGACGTGTCGAGGTTGCCTGCATCGCCCTGGAAGAGCAGGGAAGGAAAGCTGGTGGTGCCGTGCGGAGTGCTCAAGTTCACAACGCCGGATTCAGCCCCGGCGCCAAACAAATCCGAATCGGGACCGCGATAGATTTCAGCGCTCTCAATGCCAGTTGTCGAAAGCGATCCAAAATTGAATTGATTGCCAAGGTCGCCGGCGTCAACGCCATCGAGGAGAATTTTATTGTTGTCGGAGTCGCCGCCGCGGACGAAGAGCGACGATTGCGCTCCGAGCTGGCCTGCCTGGATGACGAAGGTGCCGGGCATGAGGCGCAAATCGCTGACCAGATCGTCGCGAAGGGCAATGTCGAGCGGGCCCAGCACGGTGGTTGCAGAGCTGGTTTGTGACTGCGGAGTGGGCGTACCGGTGGCGGTGACAACAATCGATTCGCGCGCCCATTCCGGCTCGAGCACGACGTTGCGCTCAATGGAGTCAAGCTGCCCGGCGTAGAAGTCGGGCGTTTGCAATTGACGGAAGGATTTTGCAGAGACGACTAAAAAGAAGCGGCCAGAAACCCCGGTGAGGATTTGAAAGCTGCCATCGCCTGCGGAAACCGCTGACGCGATGACCTTGCCGTTGTTGAGGAGAGAGATGGCTGCGCCGGGGACTTTGGCGCCGGTGGCATCGGTGATGACTCCGCGCACAGAAGCGGCAGGACAAGAAACGGCACAGAGGGCGAGCAATCCGGATGCGAGCGCGCGAAACAAATCGCGAGTGGAATTTGGGCGGAGAAAAATGGAATTCGGCATGTGGGCTCCTTCGTTCCCCTCGGAACGCGAAAGCGGGTTGGGTACGCCGAGGACCGGTCTCCTGACTTGCGCTCAAATTCAGCTGCCTTCCCAAAGCCGGATCCATATGGATTCGGCTCCAGTGGCTTGAAGTGGATTCCGCTGATTGCGGAAGCACCGGGCTGAAACCCTGTTTGTCCTAGTGCCTGCGATAAACGACGGCAAGGAAAACAGGTGCGCTCACAGTTGCGGGGCAGTGGCGGATTTTCACCGCCTTCCCGAACATCCTGACGATCGCGATGATGAGTGGTGCTGGGGCAAATGCGTGCCGCAGCAGTGATGCCATGGAAACGACTTCCATGACATCAACTTTTATAGCGGGTCCGGCGATGGAAGTCAAAGATGTCCTAGGAGTGAAAGAAAAAGCCGAATGGACAAGCCGTGCGGGATGCCGGGCAAGGATGGTGACCCCGGGCTGATTCGAACAGCCGACACGCAGTTTAGGAAACTGCTGCTCTATCCATCTGAGCTACGGGGCCATCGTTACGATTTTACGCGCAGCAGTTTCGGAAACTGCTGATCGATATTCGATCCG
>CAZVYV010000186.1:2327-6119 GCA_964630985.1 uncultured Occallatibacter sp. | reverse complement strand
GCTTTACGCTTCGGCGGCTGCGGGGCCACATTCGCTTCGTTCTCCTTGGCCGCGGTCTTGCCTGCATACATGCGAAGGTCCGCCGCAATGCGCAGGGTTTCGGAATCGGCAGCGTCGTCGGGAAAGACGGCGATACCAACGCTGGCGCCGACGCGCAATTCCTTGCCGCCAAAGGTCACCGGCTCGTCAAGAAGCTTGGACAGGGTCTTGCCCACTCGCGCTGCGTCGGCGCGGGTCATGGGCTCTTCGAGGATGACGGAGAACTCATCGCCGCCGGTGCGGGCGACAGTGTCAGAGCGGCGTACCCGGCCTGTGAAGAGATTGCCTACGTGCTTCAGGAGCTCGTCGCCGGCATGATGGCCGGCAGTGTCGTTCACCAGCTTGAAGTTATCAAGGTCGATGAGCAGCAAGGCTACATGGGCGCCTGTGCGTCGGGCACGCTCAATCGCGCCATCCAGCCGATCCTGAAAGAGGCGCCGGTTGGGTAGGCCGGTGAGTTCATCGTGCAGGGCAAGATATTTGTTGTGCTCGAGCTGATCCTCAAGCAGAAGCATGATCATGCCCACAGCCACGACGTACTTGGGCAGGTTCCACACTTCTTCTTCGAGATGAAGGTTGGGAAAGAAAAACATGATGGAGGGTCCAGCTACGAACACGCTGGCCCAGGCAAAGAAGCCGGCTATGGTGATGAAGGCTCCTGCGGTCGCGCGCCGGTAGGTGTACCAAAAATGAATGGCGCAACCGAGGTAAATGATGAAGAGCACAGCCTCGAAGGCCAGCGTCGGACCGATGTCTGCGCGATTCTGAACCGCCAATAGAAAAATGGACAGGCATGCGTTCATGACAACAAGGGCCCAACGCAGCGGATGCCGGAACTGGCGGAATGCGAGGATCAGAATGCTGAGCGGCAAAACGCCGATGAGCATGGCCGCAGGCTTCAAAGCCCAGGATGCAATGGGGTCGATGACAAGGAGACCGAAATAGAGTGTGTAGGTCGCGAGCAGAACGGCGAGCATCCAGCGGCTGGAACGCTGTTTGGTGCGATGCGGCACTGCCGCCCACGTAAACAGAACGCCAGCACATGCCAGAGCCGCAAGACCGATAAAGGATGCGAGATCGGCCCAGTGCCCGGGGACACCGAGAAACATGAAAGAGGCAAAATGAATTGCGATCAGGAGCCAGCCAGTAAGCCAGATGGCCGAAACAGTTGCTTTTACGTGGCGTGCGACCGATGCAAAGGCCAATGTAAGAAGCGCGACGGCTCCCAAGTCGGGAAGTTTGCTCCAGTCAACCAAGGCACTCCGTTCGTGCGCGTGCGTTGCGCCGCGCTTTGTTTAATGTCTATTGATGACAGGATCAGCGATTTCTAAAGAAAGAGCGATAGCGCTTTTGTAGGAGTCCTGAAGCATCAGAATACACTTTGGTAACTTTACCATCCAATCGTAAATGAATTAACGAGTTAATTCTCGATAAAAGCAATGGAAATGGCCCTAAATTGGGTGCAAAACAGGCTCGGATTATCATGCCAGCCCAGGGAATCGGTCGGGCCGACTCAGCCACGTGAGAGAGAATTTCTCTGCTAGCAATCGAGAATCGCCATTCGGGGTGTGCTTCTGAGGATGCGAAGCGCTCGACCACTCAACAAAACTAAATTGCTGCCGATAAAGCTTGATGCGCGGTGTACGCCCGACGTTGGTGCGACCCGGTTCGTAAAAGAGGCGGCAATGATTTCGCTGAAGAAATATCTCGAATCGCAACAGACTGATTCTGTAGCGCCGGTGAATCGCTCAGAGGGCGATCTGCTTTCGGCGGTGGTTGACGCGTACGGCTCCGCGTTGATCGAGATGGGCAATTCGAGCATTGAAGCCTGTCCGGGAATGGGCGATGAGCTGAAACGAAATTTAGTCGATCTCAAAACGGGGCTGTCGGCATGCATGAGTTCGGCGGCGCTGACGACAACCGACTCCGGCGTTCGCGAGCAGATCCGCAGTTGGGGACGTGGGACGGCGAAACACTTCCAGCAAAAAGCCTGTGAAGTAAAAGAAATGCTGCTGATGATGGCGCGCACCGCGGAGTCGGTGGGCGCACGCGACCAGCGATGCGCTGGCCGGATGACCGAAGTGACAGAACGGCTGAAGACCATCGCGAGCCTGGACGACCTGACCGAGATTCGCTTGTCGATTGAGAAAAGCGCGAGCGAATTGAAGTCTTCGATCGACCGCATGACGGCCGAAGGCAAGGCGGTTCTTGATCAATTGAAGGAGCAAGTGGCGACGTATCAGACCAAGCTGGAGGAGGCGGAGGATATTGCTTCGCGGGACGCCCTCACAGGACTGAGCAGCCGGCTTTACGTCGAGGGCCAGCTGGAGAAACGCATGGCGGTTACAACGCCGTTCTGCGTTGCGATTGTCGATATTGACCGCTTCAAAAGAGTGAACGACGATCATGGGCACGTGACGGGAGATGAATTGCTGAAGCAGTTCAGCACGGAGCTGCGGTCGGCTTGCCGGGCAACCGATGTAATCGGCCGCTGGGGCGGGGATGAGTTCATTCTGCTTTTCGATTGCACTCTTGCGGAGGCGGAAGCGCAGGTGGTGCGGCTGCGCAAATGGATCTGCGGCAACTACACGGTACGCGGCAAGGCAGGCGAGGTGAAGTTGCGTGTGGATGCTTCGATCGGGCTTGCGGAGCGCGGGGCCGGCGAGGACATGAAGACGCTGCTGGCTCGGGCCGACTCGGCGATGTACGAGGAGAAGGCGGCGGGACGGGCGAAGGCCGCGTGAGTTGGGCTCCAAAGAGAAGTCTGAGCGGGCTTCAAGCCGCGCGAGTGCGACCGAAGTTTGAAGTGCAGGTTGCATTTCTGTGTCTGCCGTCACAGGCCACGGTTTTTGCACCCATTAATGGACGGACACTTCCGACGAAGCCATTTCCGAATCTATTCCTTTCCTTTTCTTCGATTCTTCCTTGAGTTCTTTTCCCGCACGAGGGAAGGTGGAGGTGCAGCCCTGCTCGCCGCGACAAACATTGGCAGAGACAAATGAGTGCCGCCGAAACAAACGCGGCGAGTCGAGGGCATGGAGTGATGGAAAGGATCTCATGAGATTACTCATTGCCGAAGACGACAAGGCGCTGGGACAGTTCCTCAGCCGTGGCCTTGAGGCTGACGGGCATCGCGTCCACCTGGCCTATGATGGCGGCGCGGCGGTGGAGGCATTTCGCCAGGAGTTGCCGGATCTGACAATTCTTGACCTGAACATGCCAGTGAAGGATGGCGAGCAAGTGCTTGAAGAAGTGCGATTGCTCGATGCGGATCTTCCGGTGCTGGTGCTGACCGCGCGTCAGGAGGTCGACACGCGGGTGCGCTGCCTGGACCGGGGCGCCGACGATCTGATGACCAAGCCGTTCAGCCTGCATGAGCTGCGCGCACGATGCCGGGCGCTGCTGCGCCGAAAACGGGAGACGCGGCTCGAACTGCGCGCGGGCGATCTGGAGCTGGACCGGCTCGAGCACGCGGCGCGGCGCGGTGGACGAAAGATTGTTCTCACCAACAAGGAGTTTGCGCTGCTGGAGCACTTGATGCTCAATCGCGGGGAGTGCATTACGCGTGTGGAGCTTCTGGATTCGGTGTGGAATCTGGAGCCCGCGCAGACCACGAACATCGTCGACGTTTATGTGAACTACCTGCGGCGCAAGCTCGAAGACCCGCCGCCGGGCCGCCTGATCCGGACGGTGCGCGGACGCGGATACATGGTCCCGCCGGAAGCTGAGCTGGCGACGCCGGTTCCGGCGGGT
>CAZVYV010000186.1:0-2227 GCA_964630985.1 uncultured Occallatibacter sp. | reverse complement strand
AGCGCCGACGGCAGCTTTCGCCAGCGGCTTACGCAGGTGCTCACCGGGCTGCGCTGGCAGGTGCGCGAAGCCCAGGGAGGAGCCGAAGCGTGGGCGGAAGCAGAAGCGGCGCATCCGGAAGCGCTGATTGTCGACTCGTGGCTGCCGGACCTGGATCTGAACGAGTTTCTCTCCGACTTCAGGGGAGGTTTTCCTGGCGTCGACGTGGTGACAGCGGGAGGGTCAAGCGGCTCTGAAAGCGCGCGTGGGCCCTACCGGCAGGAACTGCTTTACGCGTTGCGCAGCAGCCAGGAGAGTGACGGAGCGGCGTGGAACGCGGCTCCGTCATTGGAAACGGCGCGAAGCCTGGTGGAAATGCCGAAGGTGCAGTTGTCTATGCCGGGGCCGGCGTCGGACTCGAACGCGACGAAACTCACGGGGACCTCTCTCAAGGCAATTCCAATCCGGCCAGGCGCCGCAGCCGAGCCGGGCTCCGCCGAGCGTTTGCCCGAACTGATTGGCAATGCCCCCTGCATGATCGAGATCGGCCGGCGTGTCCGATTGGTGGCTCCGCGATTGACGCCGGTGCTGATCGAGGGCCCGACTGGGTCGGGCAAAGAGCTGGTGGCCGAGGCGCTGCACCGGCTGTCATCGCGCAGCCGCAAGCCGTTTGTGGCCATCAACTGCGCTGCGATTCCTGAATCCCTGCTGGAAGCCGAATTGTTTGGACACACGCGCGGCGCATTTACCGGTGCCGTGCAGGGCCGCACGGGACGGATCGAAGCTGCGGACGGCGGCACCCTGTTCTTGGATGAGATTGGCGAGATGCCGCTGGGGCTGCAATCGAAACTGCTGCGCTTTGTGGAGTGCGGCGAACTGCAACGTGTGGGCGACAACGAAACGGTCCGCGTAGATGTGCGCATCATCGCCGCTACGCACCGGCCGTTGGCATCGCAGGCGCAATCCGGTGGATTCCGCTCCGATCTTTATTACCGGCTGGCGGTTTTTCTGATCCGCACGCCGGCGCTGAGTGAGCATGCGCAGGATCTGCCGCTGCTGGTCGAGCACTTCCTCGAAAAACTGGGCCGCGATACGCCAAGGAAACGTGTGGATGAAGGAGCTCTGGCGAAACTCTCCGCACATGACTGGCCCGGCAACGTGCGCGAGTTGGAGCACGTGCTGGAGCGCGGAGCGATTCTAGCCGGAGACAACCCGGTGCTGACGACGCGCGAAATCGACTTCGGCCTTTCGGTGAACTGACCTCCGGCGGGATGGGGCGGTTTAACGGATCGACACGGAAGTAAAGCGCAGGTTTGAAACAACCGAATGCGGAAGGAGGTTCGGATGGGAATGGAAATTGAAACGCAACTAAGCGACCAGATCGCGCGCTACCTCGATCTGTCCGCTGCCGAAGCCAAACTGACCGCAGCCAACATGGCCAACGTCGACACGCCCGGCTACCGCACCGTGGGCATGGATTTTGAGGCCGAGATGCGCACGGCGATGGACGACGTGAAAAGTGGACACATGCCGCGCAAGGTCCGTTTGACGGATGTGGATGGATTGATCGCGCGGCCCGATGGAAATAACGTCTCGATCGATCGCGAAAGCCTGCAGTTGGCCGAGGCGCAACTCAAGTTCAGAACCGGCGTGGCGCTGCTGCGCCAGGAATATCAGCGCGTGATGGACGCGATCCACGCCGACAAGCCGTGAAAAGACAGGGAACAGGGATTGGGGATCAGGGACTAGAAAAAGCAAGAGCAAGAACAAAAGCAGCTACAGATTCGAATGCGGGACACGGAGGTTGAGCCATGAACCTGTTCGGAATGATGGAGACTTCGGGATCGGCGATGGAAGCCGAACGCATGCGCGCCGAGGTGGTTGCGGCCAACATGGCCAACGCTGAGACGACCAGAACCGCCTCGGGAGGCCCGTACCACCGGCAGGAAGTTGTCTTCGCAGCGAATGGTGGCGATGCGAACTTCCTCGATTCCATGAATGATTCGCTCAATAATGCGAGTGCGGATGCGGCCGGTGCGGGCTCGCTGGGAGCCGGGACGAGCGCGCCGGAATTGCCTCCGCTGCTTCCTTTGCCCGGAGCGCCTCATTTGACGCCTGGAGTGCACATCTCGCAAGTCGTCGAGGATGCATCGCCGCCTCTCAAGCGCTACGATCCTGGCCATCCCGACGCCGGACCGGACGGCTACGTCGCCTATCCCGACATTAATCCTCTTACAGAAATGGTCGA
>CAZVYV010000185.1:0-6165 GCA_964630985.1 uncultured Occallatibacter sp. | reverse complement strand
GCGTCAACTCCAAGTCGAATGATTATCTGCTCGATGTTCATCAGTTGAGTTTCAGTTCGCCAGATCGCAGCCGGCGCAAAAGGTTAAGCTTCACTTCATCCGTTGCTTTGTTAAAAGTCGGAGCCGACGGCGCGTAACGCTGGCGAACATAGGCCGAGCGCTGGAACAATTCCGGCAATCCCATGGACCAAATCTTTTCATCGGTAAATCCAAACTCGCTTTGCATATCGCAAAACCAGCCGGTTAGATAACTGAGACACGAATCCTGCCCGTTAACCAGTGTCGGCGGACTGTCGAAGAACATGGTGTCTATGTACTCGAATATGGCAATCACCGCCGGCTCGGAAGTGAATGGCATGTTTTCGCCAAATGCTTTTCGTATCTTTCGACCGTAAATAGCCGCTGCCATCGGTTGCAAAAAAGCGAACCGTTTTCTTCCAAGCCACTTAGAGAACTGCGGAGATAGTACCCAAAGGAAAAGCGCGATGTCATCCAGGTCAGGCTCGATGCGGTATAAAAACGGACTGCTAAACCTGTCGAGCAAAACATAGTCTTGTATGGTCATCGTTCTGATCGTAAAGCCGCAAATGTCGTAAGTTAGATTCAGCAGGCTGTTCTCGCGAGTCTTGAACTGCTTCTGCCGAGCCTGCGACAAAGCTTGCGCTGCCTCAGGTATATCCTGAAGCATCACAGATTGAGCAGGTCGGGAAATCATACTGATTAACCATTGATGGCCAATCGCAGGCTAAGTTCAGCTTTCCAGAATTGTCCAGATTGAAAGGTCTCGCCAACGTCGTCAACATACCACTTGCCGCCGCCGTAATTGTTGGGCGCAATGAAGTAATCGCCAAGCTGGATAAAAATCGGATTGTTTCCAGTGTTATCCACCGGGATCTGAGCAGTTGCCGTAGCGGTCGGGAAGTCGGCTACGCTAGCTTGTTTTAACGGTGCTCCGATCTGGTTGCCCTGCTTGATATTGGTTGACGGATATTTCGGATTGAACGGGTCAATAATAACCTGTCCGGCTAAAGCAAAGTTGGCCACAAAACCGCCGTGGCCTACTCCGCCGTCGTTGAAAAATGCTGTCTGTTGTCCACCTGTTACTGGCATAATTTTTTATTGGTTGATTGTTACGTGTTGTTCCAGGCGTCAGTTCTTATTTGAACCATTCCGCTGAAAGTCAAAAGGCAAAACTCTTCATTGTTGTCCGATTGCATCGTATCATCTGTTGAACTGTCCTTAAGCGGCTCCACAATGATATGATACGGAAAATTAATCTGATCGGCCCAGGTGGACTGCGCGATAGTCTGCATCATACCGCGCACAGTTCCGGTCAGGTTATTCAACTCCTGATTGCTGATTTCATTATTCTCCGGATCGCATACAAGTCTCAATGCCAGCTCAAAAGCAAAAGTGTCGTTATAATATACCCCACCGGAAATATACCTGTGTCCAGTAGCTTGCCCAACCTTAACTAGCGTCTCAATGCGCGGCCTTGGCATCTGGAAGTCCGCTGGCGCATTCTGGCGGGTAAAGGCATTAAATCCCTGAGCAGCAAAATAGTTCCGCAAATTCTCTTCCAGTTGCGGCTTTATGTTGTAAAGCAACTGAAGGTTCACGGTTGTCCTTTCACCTGGTGAGCATGTCGAGCAACTTTAATTCCCTGCGCCACGTCTTTGGAATATCCGGACAGGATAAGCTTAAGTCTGGCTGTCAGCTTTTGCTCGCGAACCTTCATGGCGAACTGAACCTGTTGCTTTCCACGTTTGGAGGCCGCGCCACGCGCCTTGCTACCAAATGTAACAGATGGAGATTCCAGATGACTAAGTCCAGACAGGTCGGTTATCGACTTGGATGTCTGCGTGCCATTCTTAAATTGCCGTTCCACAAAGGCCGGCCCCTTCGAGCTCGAATCAATTGTCTTGGCAGTTGCCAGCCACGATGCGGCCAGCTTTCCAACCGAAGCCTGAATCAGCTTAATCCCGCGCGCAAGCGAAGCCTTGCTTACAATGATCTGACGCAGGATGGCAACCTTTTGATGTTGCCTTGGCTTCTTAAAATCATAAACCAGCCTTGCCTTTTCGCTTCTTCCAAGGGCGTTATTGGCAGAAGCGAAATAGACATCCTTTATTGTATCTGCGCCGGCCTTGCGCAAGTCTTTAGCCTCGTCAACTCCGTAAAGGAAAGACTTGGTTGCTCGGTACCACTGAACTCCGGATTCACTATTATTCTGGTATTTTAAATTTTCCCAAAACTTGGTATTGTCGTTATCCAGGTCAAGAAACGCCGAGCGAACATTCCTGTCAATGTCCGCTTCCGTTTTCTTTTTGTCCTGCGGCTGGTTCAACTTCATCAGCTGCATGGCCAGCAACCTCGATTCATCCTTGGTCAATTCGCTAACGTCTCCACCGGTAGCAGTCAGAGCGTGCTTGACTCCGTTTAGAACGAAGTCAAGCCCGGCAGTGTCCACTGTGGCTGTGATCATGTCGGATTAGGATTTGACAGTTTCAGCGACCTCGGGTGCCACCGTGGCGGCCGTAGCGTTGCTGGCCGGCTGCGCGGCAGGGTTGGGCGACGGGATCTCGCTTGGAAGCTTCTGCCGCGAAAACTGTGTCGCTTCGGCCACGCTGACAGCGACCTTTTGATTCCAAACCGTCAGGTCGGCATCTTGGCCACCGGCGGCCACAAACGCGGCCAGTGACGATGACGCCAGCTTGATTGCGCCTTCATTGTAATTGGCGTAGGCAAAGTCAATTGACGCCTTCATTAGTGCTAATTTTTTCATGTATCTTTTCCTTTTACTATTTCGGCCAGTCTGTAATCCACTGTCAGGTAAGACGAGCCTGGTTGTAGTGTGGCCGCCCATACTCTGCCATCGGCAGTTCGGATGCGGTCAAGTTTGTTCAAACCAATGGGAACATTTCCGGTGACGTTTCTAAACCTGAGAACGCGAACGCCGCGAGGGTCATTCCCTAATTCTCCGGTCAAGTTTACATCTTGCTCGATTTCATTGATTGCCAGAAACTTCTTTCCAGCATTGACGCCAGTTAGAACGGTGACCAGCTCCGCATGAACATTCTCCAAATGCGTAGCGCAGCCACCGGCTAACATTGTATCTGAAATCGAGCCCATAATTTAAATTCCCGGTTTGGTGTTTAGGTCGATGACAGCATTGGTAAATGCCGCCACGCCGGGATTGTTAATGTTCTGCAAAATAAGCCACGGCATACCACCGGTTGTAATGTTGGTAGTGAGTGTTGGAACGGTTGCCGTGGTTGAATTTATTGGCACGATATAACCCATGCTCAAATAGTTTGACGTAATCAGCGTTCCGTCGTAACCGGCAAAGGTAAACGTGATGGTGGTCGAACTGCCGTTGGTTGCCATCAGTGCGCCACTGACGCTAATGGTGACATTGTTGGCCGGCCCGTACAGGGAAGCATAGCCGCCGATTCCGGTCGGTGGAATGCCGGCCAGCGGGAACGGTAGCGCCGGCAGAAAAGACGGCGTAGGATTCGTCATGGTGTAGGTCGGCTGCGTGCCGGCCACATTGGATACCGTCCAGAACACATTGGAAGCGCCTGGCACAACGCCCAACTGGAAGTTATTTGAATAAACCCCAGATGAGTTTGTTGCCGAAGCTATCTGATTATAGACTGCATTGGCGTTGGTGTAGAGATTGCCGTTCAACAGATTGTATTGAACAGCCTGCGCGGAAAGCCCGAGGCTGACCGCAAGTGAGACTAAAGTTTTTTTCATGTTATTTTATTCGGTTGATTTGTTAATTGTTGATCGTTTGTTAATTGTTTATTTGTCAGTTTTCAGGGGGAGCGCCTTTGCTTGAACAAATTGGCCAGAATCCTTGCGGATGCGGTTAATCAGTTCGTTTTTCTCTGCGATGATGTCGGCATGTTCAGCGGCCTTTTCGTTAGCCGAATCCTCATTCTTTTTGGCCTGCCGCTCTTCAGCGGCCTTAAGTGAGTCTGCCACAGTCTTGTTGCGGCTAGCTTCCACTTCCAACCGCTTGGCGTTGTCATCTTTGGAAATGAATACCAGCGCGGGCGAAGAATGGTTAAGCTTGCCAATTACCACCTTGGAGAATTCGTCACTCACCGGGTGGCTGTTTGCAATTTTACGATAAGCGTCAAGGTGTTCACCGAAAGGTCGCTCAGGCTGAACCAGAACTTGCCACTTACCGTCTTTACGGCTTTTGCCAAGTGTTATCGTATCGCTCATAGTTTATTTTGTTGGTTGTTAAATTAAGGGACAGCCGGTAGAAAGATAGACCGGCTGTCCCGTTTGCGCTTAGTTGCCTTGCGAGGTGGCGCGGAACAAAGCCTTCAGTTCACCAAGGCCGGAGCCGTAGGAACATTCGATGATTTCGTTGTCCCGGTTGCGAGTCTCATCACCAAAGAACTGATAGGTGAAGGACAGTCCGGTTTGATCGTCCGTGATTTGCTCGTAAGCAACCAATTTCTTCAAGACGCCAGGCGGCGGCATGATCGGCGCGGTGGCAACCAGCACGGCGGACGGCCAGCACATATAACCAGCAAGGTAGGGGTCAGTGCCGGCAATGGGAGCACCGTCACCGCCGCGGATGCTGTTAAGCACAGGCAAGAGCGGGTCTTCGAGAATGTTCTCGAATCCGTATTTGTTCTTGATGATGCCACGGTCCAGAATCTCAGTTGAGCCGGAATAGAGATACGGGAACAGGTTCGGGTCAATCGCCAGATTGGCGTGATAACTCGGATTCATCACGATGTTTCTGCCCTGCTTGGGCCAGAAAGCATTGTTGGCAGCCAGCATGAACACACCACCGACAATCGTGTGATCGAATCCGCCAGGGACACCGGTCCAGATGGCATTGCCGAAGTTGGCCGCATTGATCTGCGTGCCGATGATGTCGGCGCGGACATCGATGGCCAATTGCTCGCCGGCCATGACCGACAGCTTTTGAATATCCAACCAAGGCTGACGTCGGATTTCATAGGCCGTGAATTGCAGCGCCTTGTATTTGCGACCGCTACCAGGGGTTGCAACACCGTTGCCGATGCCGCCGACAAACACTTCTTTGTAAAGCGTCTGAGCGTTGGGCGTAATGACGTATCCGTTCGCGTAGCTAAACTCGCTTGACGCCACGGTGTCCAGTGGATAGTACGGAACTTCCATCTTGTCCGTACCTTGCAATGGAACATTGCCAAAGTTGTGGGAAAAGTAAGTCAGTGACTCGAACTGGCGACGGAACGCTCGCATAACTTCCGACATGATAACCTGCCGGAGCAACTGCGGTGCCATGGTGTTGGCATTCATCGGGCTGCCGGCTGCAAACCTGTCCCACATCTGGCGCAATGGTCCAGTAAGTTCGCCAGACTTGGCGTCGTAGGTCTTCAGGCTGCGAACCGCGTTGCTAATGGCCCTGGCATTGGCACCGACTTGTTCGCGTTCGCTGCGAGTGCGAGCGGTACGGCAGGCGGCTTCTTGGACCTTGGAAAGGTTGGCCACATACTTGTTAAGGGTGTCTGGTGTAAAGGTCTCGGTAACATCGCCGGGAACAATCCCAAGCGGAGCCTGACCGGGGAGATTGGCCGGCAGCTTGTTCAGCTGAGCAATGACGGGATTGATTCCATCCTTGTCATCCTGCGCAGCCTGCGCCAGATTCATCCAGTTGGGCATGTCGTTGCCAGTGATCCGGCCCTCGGTTACCAGCTTATCCAAGCTGGACTGGATAATGGTCCGGCGCTGGGCCTGAATCTGCCGATTGATTTGCTCTTCCATCTGCTTAAGGCGGTTAGCGGTGGAAGCCTTCCACAATACACCTTCATTGTCGTCTGCAGGAGCATCGGCATCCGGCTTTTCAGCATCAGGCTCCGGAGCGTTCTTCATGTTGCATTCAGCGCAGTCGCAATCATCGGAATGATCGCCGTCCTTGCCGTTCTCGAACTTGGCTGCGTTTTGAGGCAGCGAGTCCCTGACAGTCTTAAGCATCATGTCCAATAACGCATCGGAAGCGTTATTGCTGACGCTGACGCCATACTTATTCAGCATGGCAATTTTTTGTTTTCGGTTCATAATAGTTACTTTGTTGTTGTTTGTTGGTTGACGCAGACTATTCAGCGTTGCCAGCTTCGCTTTCATATTACGAACCTGGATGGCGGAGAAATTAGA
>CAZVYV010000184.1:0-6175 GCA_964630985.1 uncultured Occallatibacter sp. | reverse complement strand
GAAGGGCAAAAAGGTTCTTGTAGTGGGCCTGGGGAAGTCGGGACTGGCGGCGGCGTTGTTCTTGCGCCGAAAGGGCGCCCAGGTTACGGTCTCCGATATTCGTTCGGCCGAGTCGCTGGCCAAGGAGATTCCCGCGCTGCTCGATGAGGGAATCAATATCGAGGCCGGCGGCCACGGACTGCTGACCTTCCGCAAGCAGGACCTGATCGTGGTGAGCCCCGGCGTGCCGTTGAATACGCCCGAGCTGGTGCAGGCCAGGAACTTTGGCCGCCCGGTCATCGGCGAGCTTGAGCTGGCAGCAAGATTCCTCAAGGGCAAAATTCTGGCCATCACCGGATCGAACGGAAAAACGACGACGACAGCGCTAACCGGCGAGATTCTGAAAGAAGCCGGCTATCCGACGCTCGTCGCCGGAAACATCGGTGTGGCCGTCGTGGGGCTGATTGACGAAAGCACGGACGATACGTGGTCGGTGCTCGAGGTGTCGAGCTTTCAACTGGAGAGCACCGAAGAGTTCCACCCCAAAATCGCCGTGATTCTGAATATCACTCCCGATCATCTCGACCGGCACGGAACCTTCGAGAATTATGCGCTAGCCAAGGAGCGCATCTTCGCCGTGCAGGACGCCAATGACAGCGTGGTGCTGAACGCCGACAATCCTCGCACCGCCGAGGCTGCGGCAAGGTCGCACGCACCCGTTTTTTGGTTTTCAGCCAAGCACGAAGTCAGCCGCGGCGCGTGGGCACAGAACGGAAACGTCGTCTATCGTTGCGCGCCGGGGGCTGCGATCGAGACCATCATGCCGCTCAGCAAAATTCCGCTCAAAGGCGAGCACAACGTTGAAAACGTGCTGGCGGCGGTGTGCGCGGCGCGGCTGGCGGGTGTGGCGCCCACGGCGATTGGCCACGCCATCGAGAAGTTCCGCGCCGTGGAGCATCGCCTGGAATTCGTCGCCACCATTAACTGCGTTGATTTTTATAACGACTCGAAGGCCACCAACGTGGATGCGACAGCCAAGGCCGTGGCCTCGTTTCCCGGCGGCATTCATTTGATTCTGGGCGGCAAGGACAAGGGCTCGGATTATGCGACTCTCGCTCCGTTACTGCGGGAGCGGGTGCGCGCGGTGTATACCATCGGCGCGGCGGCGGCCAAGATCGAGTCGCACCTGCGCGGCGTGGTGCCGATTCACGCATGCACGACCCTCGCCAATGCAGTAAGCGCAGCAGCGCGCGCCGCGCGGCCAGACGACGTGGTGCTGCTGGCGCCGGCCTGCTCCAGCTTCGATCAGTTTGAGAACTACGAAGAGCGCGGGCGAGTTTTTAAAGAGCTGGTTGCGGAACAGAAGGATTGGAATCCGAAGCAGGACGAATAAGGCGCCGTGAACGCGTTTTGTGTGAGGGCACGACTTCAAGTCGTGTCGGGGGGCGAAATGGGAGCCTCAAGAGATTTGAGAATCGGTTAAGAGACAAACATGGCGAAGCGGGTTGGCGTTGACAAATGGCTGTTCTTCACCACGCTGGTGCTGGTGGTCGCAGGGCTGGTAATGGTCTTCTCGGCTTCGGCTGTAGTCGACCAGGAGAAGTACCACTCGGCTTATACCTTCATCCTGACGCAGGCGGTGTGGGCCGCAGTGGGCGTGCTGGCCATGCTCGTGCTGATGCACCTGGACGTGAGCCGCTACAAATCGCCTCGATTCATCTATCCCGCGCTCTCCATCACGGTGATTCTGCTGGTTTTGGTTTTTCTCATGCCCGGCTCGCACCACACGCATCGCTGGATTCGCTTTGGTAACTTCTTCACGCTTCAGCCATCGGAGATCGCCAAGCCGGTGCTGGTGCTGTTTCTGGCGTGGTTTCTGCACACCCGCCTGGGATCCATGCGCGACTGGAAGCAGACCCTGATTCCCGCGGCGCTCATTCCCGGGTTGTTCATCGTTCTGGTGGCGGCGCAGCCTGACCTGGGCACGGCCCTCGTGCTGGCGGGAGTGGCCGCAATGATGTTTGTCCTCGCGGGGATGGAATGGAAGATCCTGCTCGGCGCAGTCGCTGCCGCACTGCCCGCGCTGGCCGCGCTGTTGCTCATGGTGCCTTGGCGGCGGGCGCGCATGCTCGTCTTTCTCAACCCCGAATCTGATCCTCAGGGCGCGGGCTATCACATCTATCAATCTCTAATTGCCGTGGGCACAGGCGGGTTCACCGGCCGCGGCTACATGGAAGGGATGCAGAAGCTTTTTTATCTGCCCGAGGCCGCAACCGACTTCATCTTCGCCAACATTGCCGAGGAGCTCGGTTTCGTTGGCGCCATGCTCATTGTGCTGCTGTTCGCCATGTTTGGCGTGCGCGGTTTGCGCACGGCCTTCCGCTGCAACGATCCATTTGCGCGGCTGGCCGCATTCGGTATCACCATCACGATTCTGTTGCAGGCTTTCTTTAATATCAGCGTGGTACTATCGCTGGTTCCCAACAAAGGCATCCCCCTGCCGCTGATCTCCCACGGAGGCACGTCGCTGTTCTGCACGCTGGCCAGCATAGGTATTCTGCTGAATATCAGCCGGCAAGCCGAGTAGAACGCCAACGTTCGGGGTCAGAGACAAGAGCAAAGGCATGGCGGAGCTACGAATTCTCATCGCCGGCGGAGGAACAGGCGGGCACATCATTCCCGCGCTCGCGGTGGCGCGCGCGCTCGTCGAGCGGCACGCTGCGGAGGTTCTTCTTGTCGGCACCGCGCGTGGATTGGAGTCGCGCCTCGTCCCTGAGGCGGGCTTCCCGCTCAAACTGATCGATGTCGGCCCACTGAAAAGCGTCTCGCTGATGACGAGGCTGCACACATTGGCCGGACTGCCGCGTTCGATCGGCGACTGCAAGCGCGTGATGCGCGAGTTCCAACCCGGCGCCGTGCTTGGCGTTGGCGGCTATGCATCCGGCCCGGCCATGGTGGCCGCGCTTCGACTCAAGATCCCGGCAATGGCTTTTGAGCCCAACGCCATGCCTGGCCTGGCCAACCGGCTGGTGGGCAAGCGTGTACAGGCTGCGGCCATAAACTTTCCCGCGGCCGCCAAATGGTTTCGCAACGCGGAAGTCACGGGCGTCCCGGTGCGGCAGGAGTTTTTTTCGCTTGAAGCACCGGTGGGCGCGCCGCACCTGCTGGTCTTCGGAGGCTCGCAGGGCGCGCGGATCTTCAACATGAATCTGCCGCATATCATCAAGGCTCTGCTTGAAGCGGTTCCGCGACTCACGGTTCTGCACCAGAGCGGAGAGCGCAACTTTGATGCCACTCATGCCGCTTACGCAGCCAGTGGGGCGGATCCAACGCGCTGGGTGGTGCGTCCGTTTCTCGACAAAATGGCGGCGGAGTTTGCTCGCGCCCACCTGGTGATGTCCCGGAGCGGCGCCTCCACCGTGGCCGAGGAGGCTGCGGCGGGTAAGCCGGCATTGCTGGTTCCGTTTGCCGCCGCGACCGACGAGCATCAACGGCGCAACGCCGAGGCCATGGTGGCGGCCGGTGCCGCAGTCATGCTCGATGAAAAGGAACTGGTCATTCCCGACAAGCTGCTATGGATTCTCGCCGGTTTGATTGGGGATCCAACGCGGCTGGCAGCGATGTCCGCAGCCGCGCGCACGCAAGCGCATCCTGGCGCGGCGGAGCGGATTGCCGACAAGTTGGCGGAATTGGCGGGAAAGCGAGTCAGCAAGTCAGGAGTTAGCAAGCCAGCCAGGTAGCCCAAGTTTTCGCAAGGGTGCGACGAGTCCAGACAGATTTGGATATGGTTGTCGGCTAAAGAGCTTGCCAGCCCAACAAAAAGCCCGCCTGCCGAAGCAAGCGGGCCTTCTGAAGAATCAGCGGAACTTCATCGTCCGCAATAAGCCGCAATTACCGGTGTCCACCACCGCCGTGGCCGCCGCCACCGCCGTGGAATCCGCCACCACCGCCTCCGCCGCGATAGCCGCCGCCCGAGTAGCCGTGCGCTACGCCCCCACCGGAGTAGGCGTGACCGCCGCCGGTGTAGCCACGAGCGACGCCACCTCCTGTGTATCCGCGCCCAGCGTAGCCGCGTGCGCCGTATCCGTATCCACCCCGGTAGCCATAACCACCGCGATAGCCGTATCCGCCGCGATATCCATAGCCACCCCAGCCGTGACGGCCCCATCCGTACCACGGTCCGGCGCCGATGAAGAGGCCGCCGTAGAACCAGTTAGGGCCGTAATAGCCATAAGGAGCGCAAGCGTATGGGTAAGAAGGGTAATAGCCCCACGAGCAATCGGGAGGGCCATAATATCCGGGATCGACCACTGCGGGGCCGACGCCTATTCCAACTCCAACCTGGGCGCTCGCCGGAACAGCGGCGAACGGCAGAACCACAAGCGCACCCAACAGAACCAACCAGAATTTCCTCATTACATCCTCCATGTGCTATCCCGTCCGCGTGTCGGCCGGTCCGGGTCTCGGAGTTGCCTCCGGTCTCAGCACTTCCCGGCCTTTGTCATTTGATCTTGTGGCCGGCCTTCAACTCTTTAAACAGCGTTTTCACCAATTTGTTGCGGTCCGGTTAAAGGATCCTCCGTCCCACTGGAAAACGCAAGAACCCTTGGTACTTCAGGGGTTACGCCGAATGGGCTCGCGCGCGGCCCGATTTCGGTTTTCGCCCCACCCTAATAAGACGCTTCAGAGCGCCAAAACGACCAAAAAAACGGCCCCTCCAGTTGGAGAGGCCGTATTGTGCAGGCAGCAGAAGGCGGAGCTGCCGGCGAAAGCAAGTTAGCGACGGAAACCGCCGCGGTAAAAGCCGCCGTGGTAGAACCCGGGCCCGCGGCCAAAGACCACGCCGCCACGGATGATCGGGCCGCCGACGCGAACCCCAACAAAGTTCCAGTAGCCCGGGACCCAGTAGCCGTCATTCCAGTAGCCGCCCACCCATGCGTATCCGGTTCCGGGGCATGCCGGAATAGCTACCGTCCGTCCGCCAACATAAAATCCGATGCGCGCTGCCTGGGCCGGCGCCGCGGTCATGGCCAGCGCTCCCACTGCCAATGCTGCTCCCAACATCCATTTCTTCATGCTGCCCATAATCCCTCCATTCTGCGCGGACCGTTTCTTGAAGTCCGGCTCGGCTCGCCACCACCCTGGAGCTTGTTTCTTGCTGCTCCGTTCGGCTTACCGTTCTGCTCATGTCAAACACCGGTGCAGCGGAAGGTTGCGGAGCGAGAAGAAAATAAAAGCGCGCAACTTTTCGGCAAAATCGTGTTCATGCTGCGCGTTTTTTTGCCGATAATCGCGACTCACGTGTCGCCGCGATATCCTGTAGTGCGGCCTGTTCTGCCGGCTTGCTGCGCCGGCGATGTTCACTCAAGTCGGCCAGCCGCAACTGACTCAAAGGAGATCTCGATGTCCCGCGCTCAAGGCAACTTTACTGTCGACATCCGTCCGCTCGCGCCCGCACCTGCAGAAGGAATCGGCCGCTTTTCGATCAACAAGGCGATCCACGGCGACCTGGAAGCAACAACGATCGGCGAAATGTTTACCGGCGGCGATCCCAAACAGGGTGCGGCAGGATACGTGGCGATTGAGTTCGTCACCGGTGTGCTCCACGGCAAATACGGAAGCTTCGCGCTGCAGCACTTTGCCACCATGGATGGAAAAGGGCCCGGCATGCAGGTGATCGCGGTGCCGGGATCGGGAACGGGCGAACTCAAGGGCATCGAGGGCACATTCACCATTCGCGTCGAGAGCGGCCAGCATTTCTACGAATTCGATTACGAGCTGCCGTAGCAGAGATCAGGGGTCAGAGAACAGAGATCAGATTTTCCCAAGCTGAAGCAGATCTCGGGCTGGCAGGTTGGCTCTTTGTTCAGGTCGACGCCTCGAAGTCGCCATCATCCGACCTTTAGCTTCCGCCGGTGCTCTCTGATCTCTGCACTCTGCTACCCTGATCCTTCACCCCCATGTTTGCTACTTCGCAGCACGCGCACTTCATCGGAATCGGCGGCATCGGCATGAGCGGCATTGCCGAGATCATGCTGAACCTGGGCATCAAAGTCTCGGGCTCCGACCTGAAGCGCAGCGGGGTGACTGACCGCCTGGCACAGATGGGCGCTACGATCTACGAGGGCCACAGCGCGGTCAACGTTGCCGGTGCAACCGTGGTCGTCACCAGCTCCGCTGTGCATGCCAACAATCC